>JAZOWJ010000074.1:0-7525 GCA_045659125.1 Acutalibacteraceae bacterium | reverse complement strand
GTCTGCACGGATGTGAATACGGGTGAGCCTGTTTATCATAAATGCGATAATATGCGCGGCAATGCGGTGGAATGGGTCCGTGCATCCGCTTCCATGCCGATGGTGTCCCGCAATGTGGAAATTGACGGCATGCAGCTGCTTGACGGCGGTATTGCCGATTCCGTACCATTCCGCAAGCTTCTTTCAATGGGCTACAACAAAACGGTTGTTGTCTGCACGCAGCATGACGGTTACCGCAAGGAAAAGGAATCCATTGCAAAGCTCATGCCTTTGCGTTACGGTAAAAACTCTCCTTTGGTCACTGCAATGCTGAATCGTCCTGCCATGTACAATGCACAGCTTGATGATCTGAAGCAGGCTGAACAAAACGGTGAAGTGCTTGTTATCCGTCCGAGTCAACCGCTGCACATCGGCAGAATCGAGCATGACCCCGATGTCATCCGTCAGGTTTACCTGCTCGGCAGGGCAGATGCGGAAAAAATGATTGAGCAAATAAAATCATTTATTTGTTAATAATTTGTTCAAAAAACATTCATCATTTATTCAGAGATAAGCATTTTTCTCTTGATTTGCAACAGTGTGTTGTGTATAATATAATTTGTGTTTAAAAATAATGCGGAAAGGACGTCGGTTTGCAGATGCGCTCAGATTTTTCGGCACAACGAAAAGCAATGCTTGCGCAGGGACCGCTGTCCGATTTGCGGGAAATGGTCAATCGTATTGAGGCCTATGGCACCGATACGGTGATTGTTGAAAAAAAAGACACGCAAAAAATTCAGTATTCGGCACAAAAGCTTTGTGATGATGTCCGATCCCTTGCCACTGCGTTGGCAGACATGGGACTTTGCGGATGCAATATCGCATTGCTTGCAGAAAATTCCTACCGTTGGGTTGTTGTCTTTCTTGCAATTGCCTGCGGACTCGGTACGGCTGTTCCGCTTGACAAGGAGCTGACCGAAAATGAGCTCGATGAGCTGCTGGCCAAAAGCAATGCTGCTGCACTGTTCTGTTCTTCAACCTTTTATGAAACAGCATTGCGCAACAAAGACCGCCTGCAGGCTGTTTTTGCTATGGACGAGGAAGCAGAGGGGCTTCTTTGCTGGGATGCTTTGCTGACGCAGGGGAAGCAGCTGCGAAACAAAGGTGACCGCCGCTTTGAGGAATTTTCAGTCACTGACGAAAATATTGCAGCCGTTATTTTTACATCCGGCACAACAGGCGCCAATAAAGGGGTGCAGCTGACGCAAAAAAACCTTGTCAGCAACATCAATGCCGTTGCCGAGCATGTGCCTGTTGAGGAATCAACCATTTCGGTGCTTCCGATGAACCATATTTACGAGCTGAATTGCAATATCTTACCCATGCTTTACATACACACGGTTATTTACATCAATGACCGTATGCGCAATCTGATGCGCAATTTTCGTTTTTTCAAGCCGAAGATGGCTGTGGTTGTGCCCTTGTTTCTCGAAAGCTTTTATGAGCACATCCGACAAAAGCTGCGAAAGGATGGGCTTGACCAGAAAACCGAACGCAGCATTGCACTGAGCAACCGATTGCTCGATGGCGGCATTGATATCCGCCGTACCTTGTTCAAACGCATTCATGAGTATTTCGGCGGTGAGCTGACTCTGCTGATTTGCGGAGGTGCTCCTGCCAATGCAAAATACATCAAGGGTCTTACCGAGCTCGGCTTTGATATTTATGTCGGCTACGGTCTGACCGAGGCTTCACCCATTGCCGCACTCAACACGGGCACACGCAACCGTCCCGACAGTGTCGGCAGACCTTTTTACAATACCGAGATCCATATCCATGCACCAAATGAAGATGGTGAGGGTGAGGTATGGCTTCGTGGTGAAAATATAAGTCCGGGCTATTACGACGATCTGTCCGCAACCGCTGATTCCTTTGAAAACGGCTGGTTCAAAACAGGTGATTTCGGCAAAATGACCGCCGACGGTTATCTGGTTCTGACAGGCAGAAAAAAGAATCTGATTATACTTGATAACGGCAAGAATGTGCATCCGGAGGAAATTGAAAGTGTGATCCGCACCTGCATTCCTTATGTTCGTGAGGCCGTTGTTATGGAAACCGAAAAGGAAATTTTCGGCACCCTCCAAAAAATAATAGCCGCTGTTTTGTATGTGGACCCTGACGATTTTCCCATGCTTACCGCACAGGAAATCGAACAGCAGGTCAAGGATGACATGCTGTCAGTTAATGCAAAACTGCCGGGATATAAATCTGTCAGCCATGTATTGGTTGCACACAACAGTTTTCAGAAAACCTCCACCAATAAAATACTGCGCAGTAAGGTTATCGAGCAGTACGGGAAAGAGAAAATAAACGGGAGGGAAGACGATGCTTGAACGTTTGATTGCTGTTGTCGGGGAATATGTCCCCGTTGACAGACAAGAAATTGATTACAACACATCATTGCGCATGGAGCTGGGGTTAAATTCTCTGGATCTTGTCAATCTTGCCGTGTCGGTCGAAAATGAATTCGGTATTGAAATTTCCGACCGCAAGCTTGCAATGATGAAAACCGTCGGTGATCTTGTCCGACATATTGAAGCTGCATCAAAATAAAATACGCATAAAAACGATCAGGGGGAAGAAACATGAAAAAACAGCCGATTCTTTATGTGCTGTTAGGCATGTTGATCGCAATGTTTTGTGTTGGGTTTGTTTTGATTCTGCAGTCATCGAATGATGCAGCAAGCGGGGTTTTTCTCGACTTGCAGCAAGCAGCATCCAATGCACAGGCGCAGCAGAATCAGGGCGTTGTTCAGCAAACAACGCAACCCACGCAGAATTATTATGAGCAACCGACCTATCAGCAAACACAGCCGCAGCCGCAAACACAGCCGCAGGCCGCTGTATATCCGGAATATGTTCTGGATGTAACAGCAAGCAAGGAGGAAATTCTTGCCGTTATGTGCGGTGCGGTCAATTCCGTCAAAACCGCGCAGAATTTCGGTGCTGTCAAGTATCAGAATATTGATGTGCAGCTCACCGAATGCAGTATGGCCTTTGCGGTCGGAATTGCAAATCCGATCATTGACAGATTCACTGGCGAGGAAACACTCAATTATCAGTTCGTGAACGGCACCTGTATCGGGCCGAAATCAGGTGAGCCTGTAACGCCGAATCTTGTGATTCCGCCGTCAGACCGTTTGTTTTCACTTGACGGCAGCGGTATTACCTCTGCAACGGTCAGTAAGAACGGATATGATACCACCTACGGCATTTCTCTGGTTCCCGAAACTGCAACCCTTGAGGCACCTGTTCCGTATTACCATGCGCTGTGCATGGATTATCTGGACATGAATGCGCTTGATCTCGGAATTGCAAAGATCAACAAGGGTAACTATTCCTATCCGGGGGCAACGGTCAATGTCACCGTCAATCAGCTCGGGCAGATTATCCGTTATGAGGAATATATGCCTCTGTCTGCATTCGGTGAGGGAACGCTCGGCATCACCGCCTCGGGCACTATCAGCGGTTTCTTGCATGAAATCTGGACCTTTACGTGGTAATTAAAGCAATTAAATAAATAACATAAAAAATGGGGGAAATTAAAAATGAAAATTTTGTTAGTTGGTTCCGGCGCAATCGGCTCATGCATCGCTGTTTTTGTTAAAAAAGCAGGTTATGACATTGATGTTCTTGAGCTCAAGAGTGAATTTGCAGACATTATCCGCAACAAGGGTATCCACCTGACCGGTGCAAAGGGCGAGCACACCGTGAAGCTCAATGCCTATTCTTCTGTTGAAGAGCTGCCTTGTCAGTATGATGTCTGCTTCATCGCAACCAAAACCTTTTCCATGGCACCTGCCGCAAAGAGTGTTCTTCCCAAGCTGAAGGATGATGCACTTGTCATCTCCATGCAGAACGGTATCTGCACTGAAATTCTTGCTGAAGTTGTCGGTGCAAACCGCACAGTCGGTTGTGCAATCGGCTACGGTGCAACCATGGATACCTTCGGTGAGGTTGAAATGACCTCCAAGGGGGACCTTTATATCGGTATGCTCAAGGGTCAGTCCTCTCCGAAGCTTGCTGAAGTACAGAAGATGATGTCTGCATTGCTGCCCACCATCATCGACAAGGATATCATTGCCCGTCAATATTCAAAGCTCATCATCAATTCCTGCATCAACGCCCTTGCTGCAATCTGCGGTGAGAAGCTCGGCGTTCTGCTGGATGACCCCAGAGCCTGCAAGGTATTTCTCGGCATTGCACGTGAAGGCATTTATGTTGCAAAGGCAATGGGTCTCAAGGTGCCGCCCTTCAAGAAGGTACTTGATTACAATCTGCTGACTCTGACGGATGCCGCATGGTTTGATGCTGCTGCCACCGTTTTGTTCCGTATTATCGGCAAAAAAGGCTTCGGTGCAGTCAAGCCCTCCACCCTGCAGGCACTTGAAAGAGGAGAAATTACCGAAATTGATTACTTCAACGGCTATATTGCTGCAAACGGTGCAAAATACGGTGTTGCAACACCTGTAAACTCCCTTGCTGTGCAGCTTGTTAAGGAAATCGAAAAAGGCGAACGCAAGATGTCGCTTGACAATCTTGACGAATTCAAACTGTAAATAAACTCGGTTAAAGCCGTTTTTATAATACCTTATCAGAGGAGATAAAAAATGACTTCCATTGAATTGACCGCACAGGAAAAGAAAGTATTGGATGCTATCCGTCACGAAATCCATATGATGGGCCCGCTTGCTCATCTCAAGGACATGGTACTTCGTGTGGAAGGTGCCTATGGCGACAGAGTCGCTTTTGTTGAAAAGCAGAAGCGTAAGGGCCGTGAATTTGATGTGGTAAACCATACCGTCAGTGAATTCAAAGAAAAGCGTGCTGCGCTTGGAACCGCTCTGACGGCAATGGGCTTAAAAGGTAAGCACATTGCAATTATCGGTGAAACATCCTTCAACTGGATTCTGTCCTTCTATGCAACCGTCTGTGGTGTCGGTGTTGCTGTTCCGCTTGACAAGGAAATGACTGACGATGAAATCAGCCATCTGATTGAAAAGGCTGATTGTGATGCCATTTTCTGCTCGAAAACGTATTTCAAAGCTGCAAAAGCACACATGGATAGCCACCCCGATTGTATTTGCTGTGTCACTTTTAATAAGGAAGTCGCAGAAGATCGCTTTTTCACAATTGATGCACTGCTTGAAAACGGCAGAAAGCTTATCGCTGCCGGCAATACGGATTATATTGATGCTGAAATTGACCCCGAACAACTTTGTGCCATCATCTTCACCTCGGGTACCACAGGCGCCAACAAGGGTGTTATGCTTTCGCATCGCAATTTCTGCGCCAATGTTGATAATGTTATTGAAACCATTCCGACCGAATATTCTTCGTTCTCACTGTTGCCCATTAACCATGTTTTTGAGCTCAGCTGTAATATTATGGTTGCGTTCTACATGAATGCGGTTATCTATATCAATGACAGTCTGAAGAATATTCTTCCCAATATCCAGATGTTCCAGCCCGATGCAATGAATGCAGTTCCGCTTGTGCTTGAAGGTATTTATAACGGTATCTGGGCAAAGGCAAAAGAGGGCGGAAAGGCAGATATTCTTAAAAAGTTGGTCAAAATCAGCAACAAGCTGCGCAAACACGGTATTGATATCCGTCATGTTCTGTTCAAGACCATCAGCAAGAGCTTCGGAAACCGCTTCCCGACTCTCGTCTGCGGCGGTGCTCCGTCCAGAAAGGATTATGTCACAGGTCTTGGTGATATGGGCTTCCGTGTTTATAACGGCTACGGTCTGACCGAAACCGCACCGTCCGTCACCTTGAATCTGCAGGCTGACAAGGACCCCACCTCTGCAGGCTTTGCACTGCCTCGTTGTGAGTTCCGAATCAATGAGCCCGATGCTGATGGGGTCGGTGAAATCTGGGTAAAGGGTACAAACGTGTTCAGCGGATACTACAAGGATGAAGAAGCTACTGCCGCATCCTTTGAAGGTGAATGGTTCAAAACAGGTGACTACGGCACCTCCACACCCGAGGGTGAGCTGTTTGTTGTCGGCAGAAAGAAGACCCTTATCATTCTTGATAACGGCAAGAATGTATTCCCTGAGGATATTGAATTTGCGGTTATGGACAATCTGTCTTACATCCGCGAAGCCTGTGCGCTTGAGGCTGAAAAGGAAATCGCAGGGGAGCTTCGTAAAATTATTGCTGTTGCAATTTATGTTGAGCCTGCTGATTTTGAAGGCATGACCGAAGAAGAAATCAAGAAAAAGGTTGCAGAGGATGTTTACAACGATGTTAACCGTAAGATGATTTCTTATAAAAAGATTCAGGATGTTTTTGTTGTGTTCAAGGAATTTGAAAAGACCACAACAAGAAAAATCATCCGTCAGAAAGTGATCGATGCTTACAATGCTGCTGTCAAAACAGCCGCAAAGGTATAAAGGAGAAAAGAGATATGCTTGAAAAACTCAGAGAAATTATCTGCGAATTTGTTCAGCTTGATCCGCAGAGCATTACCGAACAGACCAACATCCGCACAGACCTCGGCTTGAATTCGTTGGAGCTTGTCAATCTTGCAGTTGCAATTGAAGATGCATTTGACCTCGAAATTCCCGACCGTGCCGTTGTCGGCATTGAAACAGTTGCCGATGTCATTGCATTGCTCGAAGAATACAACGAAGACTAAAAGGATCAAAAGGGGGCTGCGCATACAGCCCCCTTTTTCGGAGAAAATATGGTTTATTACCTTTCTTTGCAGAATTCTTTGCCGTTTCTGCCTGCAAATTGGAAGCAATATCTGCCGTCATACCGTATTGAAAAAGCCCTCTCATACAAGCAGGAAAAGGACACAATTACTTGTGTTCTTTCGTTTTTGCTGCTTCGATATGCCTTGTACAAGGAATATAATTCACTTGCAATGCCGCAGCTTGCAACGGACGAAAACGGGAAGCCCTTTGACGTAAGCGGAGAATATCATTTCAATCTTTCGCATTGTGATGCGGCAGTGGCCTGTGCCTTGCATTGTGCACCCGCCGGTGTCGATGTGCAGGATTACCGACCCGTAAAGCATAATGTTGTGCAGCGTGTCTGTTCCTTGCAGGAGCAGGAAATGTTGGCAGAATGTGTGCATCCTGAACGCACCTTTGCCGCCCTTTGGGCAAGCAAGGAGGCCTACGGAAAATACACAGGGCAGGGGATTGGTTATGCACTGAACAGTGTCAGCTTTTGCGACAGGGGAGTGTTTCCCTGTATTTGTGAAACAGGAAGTGAAATTATCTGTACGGATATAAAGGACGGCTTTGCCTTGTCTGTCTGTGCACAGCAAAGACTGCAGCTTCAGGAGGTTTCCATGGATGAACTGCTGTGCTTCCTGCAGCTGCTTTGATTGATAAATTAAAGGCATGCTTTTATAAGAATAGGCTTATTTTGCGGACTGTTGTTTTCGGATAACGGTCCGTTCTTTTTTACAGTATTTACAAACTGTCTATTGATTTTTATTTTTCTTTATAATATAATATTTTTAATA
>JAZOWJ010000073.1:0-9859 GCA_045659125.1 Acutalibacteraceae bacterium | reverse complement strand
CCCGTGCAGATCCGTTTTGCGGTGTTTCACAATGAAAACAAAAGTGTTTTGTGCATTGTGGAAAACCACATGTGCATGGACGGCGGTGACCTGAAATACTTTGTGCGATCCTTCTGTCAGGCCTACACGGAATATGTGCAGAACGGAAAAAGCCCCATTGCCTTGCGTGAGGGAAGCAGATCCTATGATGAAATTTACAGGGATTTCTCCCGACGCGAAAAGAAAATGGCACAGAATCTTTATAAAAATGTATGTGCAAAGGATAACCACCGTTTCCCACTGACCGAAAACAACCTGCATGACAAATCCTTTATTGCCCTGCGCAAAATCGATGCTGACCGCTTTACGGCTTTGCGTAAAGCAGGCAAGGCACTCGGCGCCACTGTCAATGACATGCTCGTGGCTGCCTATTTTTACAGCCTGTATGAGCTCGGCAATTACGGATTGGATGACAGTGTGACCATTTCATGCGCCATCGACCTGCGCAGACACATCAAGGATACAGACGGACTGGGCATTACAAACCACACCGCATTCATGCAGTGTAACATCCCTGAACGCGGAAAAGACATTTTTGAAACCCTCGAATACACCAAAAAATCGGTCGAAAAATTCAAAAACGATCCTTTTATGGGGCTTTACGGTCTTCCGCTTTTAAAATTCGGCTACGGTATTCTGCCCCAGACGGCCGCAGAAGGTGTAATCAAGCTCGGCTATTCCAATCCGCTGCTTGCCATGAGCAATATCGGTGTGCTTGATGAAGCAGGCTATTCTCTTTGCGGACACGCACCCACAGACGGCTTCATGACAGGTGCTGTCAAATACAAGCCCTTTGCACTTGTTTCCGCAACCTCGCTGGGCGGTGTGCTTACATTGTCGATGTGTGTACGAGGAAATGAGGAAGACAAACGCATTGTTGAACGATTCTTTGACCTGATGGAACGCAACTTACAGACACTCATAAATGGCAGATAAATACAAAAAAATAGGCAGATTGCATAAAATTATAGCCAAATTATTGAAATAACTAATAATTGAAAATACTTTTTCACTATGCTATAATAAATTACGTTATCGTGTTTTTTGAACACATACGTTTGTAAACAGGTCCTGTCCGCATCCGTTTGCGGAAGGCATAAGGAGGAAAATCACTTGAAACTCTACACAGCAGAAAACATCCGTAATATCGCCATCGCCGGTCACGGCGGCAAGGGTAAGACCACACTTGCAGAAGCAATGCTCTTCATTGCAGGTGCAACCGACAGACTCGGCAGAACCGCCGACAGCAACACTGTCATGGACTTCGACGCAGAAGAAAAGCGCCGCAAGGCTTCCGTTTCCACTGCAGTTGCTCCCCTTGAATGGAAAAATACAAAGATCAACCTTCTTGATACTCCCGGCATGTTCGACTTTGCAGGCGGCATTTCCGAAGGTATGCGTGCAGCTGATGCAGCTCTGATCGTTCTGTCCGCAGGCAGCGGCATTGACGTTGGTGCAGAAAAAGCTTATGCAGCAGCTTCCCAGAGAAACATCGCAAAGATGTTTGCTATTACCCGTTGCGATGCAGAAAACACCGACTTCTTCAAGACTCTTGATGCTCTTAAAGAAGAATACGGCGCACCCATCTGCCCCGTCATCGTTCCTTACATGGAAAACGATGCTGTCAAGGCTTATGTTGACTTTGCACAGGGCAAGGCATTTGCATACAACAACGGCAAGGCAACTGAGGTTGCTATGCCCGAGGATGATACCATCGCCGAAATGAAGGCAGTCTTCAGCGAAGCTGTTGCTTCCGCAGACGACGAGCTGATGGAAAAGTTCTTCATGGAAGAAGAATTCACCAAGGAAGAAATCGCAAAGGGTCTGTCCGCAGGTATTGCTGACGGCTCCGTATATCCCGTATTCGCATGTGCAGGCTACACCACCGATGCTGTTGACGCACTTCTTGATGCAATCGTCAACTTTGCACCCGCTGCTTCCACCATTTCCGAAAAGGATCTCAAGTGCGACGAAAACGGCAACATTGCAGCCATCTGCTTCAAGACCGTTGCTGACCCGTTCGTCGGTAAGATGAGCTTCTTCAAGGTTGTTTCCGGTAAGCTCACCGCTGATGCAACGGTTGTCAACAGCCGCACAGGTGAAGTTGAAAGAATGGGCAAGCTTGTTACCGTTCGCGGCGGCAAGCAGGAAGATACCGCTGCTATCCCTGCAGGTGACATCGGTGTTATCACAAAGCTTTCCAACACCATCACAGGTGATACTCTGAGTGCACAGAAGACCCCCGTTACTCTTGACGGTGTTTCCTTCCCCGCTCCCTGCCTTTCCATGGCAGTCAAGGTTCGCAAGAAGGGTGAAGAAGATAAGGTCGCTTCGGGCTTGAAGAAGCTTATGGAAGAAGATCCCACCATCGCATTCACCATCAACGACGAAACCAAGGAACAGATTCTCTCCGGTCTCGGCGAGCAGCACCTTGACATCATCGTCAACAAGCTCAAGACCAAGTTCGGTGTTGAGGTTGACCTCGTTGTTCCCCGCGTTGCTTACAGAGAAACCATCCGCAAGACCGTTGAAGTACAGGGCCGTCATAAGAAGCAGTCCGGTGGTCACGGTCAGTTCGGTGACGTCTGGATCCGCTTCTCTCCCTGCGAAAGCGATGATCTCGTATTCACTGAAGAAGTCTTCGGCGGCTCCGTTCCCAAGAACTTCTTCCCCGCAGTTGAAAAGGGTCTTCGTGAATGTGTTGCAAGAGGTCTTGTAGCAGGCTACCCCGTTGTTGGCGTCAAGGCTACTCTGTATGATGGTTCTTACCATCCCGTTGACTCCTCTGAAATGGCATTCAAGACCGCTGCTTCTCTTGCATTCAAGAAGCTCAACCCCGATGCATCCCCTGCCATTCTTGAACCCATCGGCACACTGAAGGCTTACATGCCCAGCGACAACATGGGCGACATCATGGGCGACGTTACCAAGCGCCGCGGCCGTGTTCAGGGTATGGGTCCTGCAGATGATCCCAAGCTCCAGTGCCTTGAGGCAGAAGTTCCCATGGCTGAAATGGGCGACTTTGCTACCATTCTTCGTTCTGTCACCGCAGGCAGAGGCTACTTCAGCTTTGAATTCACCCGCTACGAAGAAGCTCCCGCTAACGTAGCTATGAAGGTTATTGAAGAAGCAAAGAAGAACATGGAAGAAGAAGACTAAGTCTTCTCTCACTTATAAAAGAATTACGGCAGTACCGAAAGGTGCTGCCGTTTTTTTTCTGTTTCGCAGAAATGCAATATGGTAAATGCAAAATGCAGAATGCAAAATGCAAAATTATCGGAATGGCGTTGCCATTATAGAAGAAATAATTTTTGGTTTTGCGGTTTCATATTTCAGTCTGAACGAAAACTTTACAATCAATATTGTGCAGTTTTGTTATCATGTGTTTGCGCTATTGCAATTTGTATTTTTTCATATGGTTTTTTCATACTCTACAATCGGAGCGAAGCGACCCTTTAATTTTGCATTTTGCATTCCTGCATTTTGCATTCAAAAAGACCTGCCCTCGCGGACAGGTCCTTCGTTTTATAAAATTTTATCCGAGCAGGCTTGCAAACGGAGCGGTGATATATTTTACAAAGAATGTGAAATACAGTACCAATGTGGTGAAGAAGCCTGTCACCTTTTCAAAAATGTTCTGTGCATTGGATTCACAGTTGACCGTGCCATAGCCTTCCAATGTGCCGTTGTTATCATCCACTCCGTCACCGTCAAATGCAAATTCATACAGCAGCGGTGAAACAAGAGCAACGAGGAAGTACTGGCCGGGAGTCACGCAGCCGAATACCTTGGAAACAAGCTTGTTGAGATCCTGCATCACGGAATCCGTGCCGACATGGGCAAGAATCTTGTTTGCAAGGCCGAGGAACACCTCATCACCGACCGTTGCAAGGTCATCACGCAGAATAAGAGAAACCATCTTAAGAAGCAGTGTGACCTCGGGTGTATCAAGCGAATAGGCTTCGCTGCCTTCATAGTGTGCACCTGCAAGCCGTGTAACAAGCTCCCAACCGTTGTAGCAATCGGTTTCGGGCAGCTGCATGCCGTATTCTGCAGCAATTTCAGCAACACTGCCATCACCGTACAGCGGCAATTCAAGCAGCTTGAGCAGACCGCCGACAGCAGTATTCACAAGCTCGTAACCGAATTCACCCTCGGCAATGCCGATCTTTTCCATAGAAAGGGAAAGTGCAAGTCTGTATTCAATACCTGCATCAAAATAGCCCTTGGCATAGGCATTCATGCCTTCATTCATCAGAGCAATCTGTTCTTCGGTGTAGCCTGCAACATTGGCGGTGAGTGCATCGGTATCAATACTGTCCACGGTTTGAGCAGTGTATGTAATTTCCTGTTCATTCATGGTGAACATTCTGTACTGCAGGGGGTACATGGTCAGCGAGGTGGTTGCAAAGTCATAAATTTTATTACCGAGTGTGCTTGTGTAAACAGCAGCATCACTGCAATGCTCATGACCGCTGAAAACAAGCTTGATGCCTGCGTTTGCAAACAGCTCTGCGGTGGTAAAATGGAACTTGACAATGAAGTTACCGCTGAGAATGGGCTGCATGGGCATGTGGTCAAGCAGATTGTGATGCATCATAAGAATGGGGTATCTGCCGTCCTCCTTTGCCTGCTTTGCCTGATTGAGAACCCACATGGTGCGTTCTGCGGTCATGCCGTCTGCAGTTGAAACAGAGGTATCGCAGGAGTCAAGCGCAATCAGTCTGTAGGTTTCGCCGAGGTCTGCGGTGTAGGAGCATTCGTCATCGGTCACAGTGAGAGCTTCATCATAACCGAATTCGGCATAAATTTCCTTGAACATGGCATTGGTGGTATCGTTTTCACCCTCACCTGTATCGTGGTTGCCGTTGATAACATAAACCTGCTTGCCGGTTTCTGCCTCAAAAGCACGCAGCATTTCTGCAACAGGATAATGGTCCTCAGGACGAGGTCTGCCGTCGTTGGTCAGGTCACCCGGAATCAGCACAAATGAAGCATCGCTTTCAGCAACCTGATTCAGAAACTGCTGAATAATATAAGGGCTTTCATCCTCGAGAGCCGCACGGCGGTTTGCATACCAATAAATTTCGTCGTCAATGTCGCCTTCGAGTGCTTCACGCGGGGCCGCGTAGTGCAAGTCCGAAGCAACGGCAAAGTTCAGTTCTTCTGCCTCTGTCTGAGCCGAAACAGGCACAACAAGCAATGCCGCAATCAAAAGCAGGCTGAGCAGAACAGATAATCCTTTTTTCATAACAGTTCCTCACTTTCTGTCTTTAACTTTTATTATACTATAATAATTTTCTTGCGTCAACAAAATATATCTTGCATTTTCTGAACAAATTAAATATAATATATACAGAATGCAACATGATATTGCAATTATATCACCGAAACGGAGAATTTTTATGTCTGCCACAGAAAACCGCCGTACATCCATGACAAAAAGACTGCTGCAGAACAGTCTGATTGAGATTCTTGAAAAGAAGCCCATTCACGAAATCACAATCAAGGAAATCTGCGACAATGCAGACATTAACCGCAGCACCTTCTACCGCCATTACAACACTCCGCATGCCTTGTTTGATGAGATTTACGACAGTGTGTATCATGACATTCTTGAAATTGCAAAGCAGTTCAGGCAGCCAAACTGCAACAGTGCGGATGCAATGGCACAGATTCTGACCTATTGCGAAGAGAACCGCCGTCTGTGCATGGTGCTGCTGAGCGAAAACGGTGAGCTGAACATCGGCAAGAATTTCAGCGACCTTGTAACACAAGCGGTCATGAACACCCCGGATTCCACCCCATCGGAGCTTCACATGTATGTGGTGCAATTCATGGCAGCAGGTATGGCAAACTTCATCTGGAACTGGCTGAAGAATGAAAACCGCCTGCCCGCACGTTCCGTAGCAAGGGGCATGATGATGCTCATTAACCACGGCTTCAATCGTGTGCTGAGCCTGAGCACAAATCCCGACAGCCGAGCCGCTGTAATCAAATAAAAAATCGTCTTCGACGAATCAACCCCCCGTCCCCCAATCTTGGGGGCGAAAAGGTGTTTTTGTTATATGCAAATTGCTCACAACGCGAGCAATTTCCTATATAATAAAAGAACAGGAGCCGAAGCTCCTGTTTTTTTCATTCTGCAAGCTGAAATGCAATGCGGCTGTCGCCATCCTCGAGATAAATCGTGCCGCATTTCTGAAAGCCGTTTTTGGCAAGCGCCTTCTGCATGGGGATATTGTTTTCGTGCGTGTCGATGCGCAGATTGGAAATGGTCTGCTTGCAGAATGCAACAATCTCACCCATTGCACCGTGCACGGTACCGTCAGTTGCAACACGGTGAATGGTGCCGTAAGGCTCATCGTTCAGCCAACTGCCGTTTTCAATATAAGAATAGGTCGGCTCAGGGTCTGTGAAAAACACAAACACATAACGGACAATGCCGTCATCATCCACGCCGACATAATTGATTTGCTCTTCAATATCCTTCTCCACGCGTTCGGGTAAGGGCTTGTGTGTTTTCCACTGGTTGGGATTGCCGTTTGCTGCCATAAACTGACGCGCAATAGCATAAATTTCAAGAAGACGAGGCAGGTCTTCTTTTACTGTATGGCGAATGTGCATAAATTTCTCCTGCGTTTTTTGTTCTATTATACAACATAAATCCGCTTTGTCAACCTTGACAGTCAAAGGAAATTTAAGGTATAATAAATGTTACAAAAAAATAAAAGGAGTATTCTTATGAAACACTTCAGAAAAACACTCTGCGTTGTACTCAGCATTCTGCTGGTGCTTCCCTTTGCACTTGTTTGTGCATCCGCAGCAGCAACAAGCGACTATGTTCTTGTTTCCCCCTATGAAAATGTTGATTGGGAAACATGGGAGCTTTACAAGGGCAACCTGCACACTCATTCCACCTACAGCGACGGCACCGTCACCTACCCCGAAACCATCATCGAGCACTACAATCAGGGCTATGACTTCCTTGCCATGGCTGACCACGGTGTTACAGGCAGAGCCTGGAACGAAGCACAGCCCCTGATTCCGCTGTATCTGTATCAGTATATCACCGGCTACACCCAGGAGCACCTCACCGACGAACAGTTTGAAGGCATCACAGGCGGCACTTATGCCCTTTATGACGGCACAGTGCGCGGTGAAGGCATGACCTGCGTAACAGGCGCAAATGAGCTCAACTACATCAACATCACCAAGAGCCATGTCAACGGCTATTTCCTGCCCGACGGCGTCGGCAACGGCTTTGAAGGCGGCGAAAACGGTCACGAGGTCGCTGTGGCTTTCATTGAAAAGAACGGCGGTCTTTCTCACATCAACCATCCCGGTGACTGGATCGGATACGATTCCGTAGACGACGCTACGAACCCTGAAACCGTTTGGTATTTCAGCGAAATCATGCTGAAATATGACTCCTGTCTCGGCATTGAAATCTTCAACCTCAAGAGCCATACCGAGCACTACACCCGCGTTCTGTGGGATCAGATGCTCATGACAACCCTTCCCTACGGAAGAATAGTCTGGGGCTTTGCAAACAACGACTCTCACAATTTCAGCGAAATCGACACCGCATTCATGGTCTTTGCCATGGAAGAAAACAATATGGAAAACATCAAGCAGGCCATGCTTGACGGTAACTTCTTCTCGGTTGCACGCAAAATCGGCGCAAACGATGTCATCGGCCCCGATGCACAGGTTGATGCATGCGACACCGACCTTGCATACCCGACCTTTACCTCCGTCACCACCGACAAGCATACCATCAACGTAACCGTTGCAGACTGTGACTACATCCAGTGGATTGCAAACGGTGAAGTCATTGCAAGACAGGATGTGACTGCTGACACAGGTGTTATCTCCCTTGACCTTGACACCATCGAAGGTGCAGAAGACTTCATGTATGTCCGTGCGGAAATCGTCGGTGAAGGCGGACTCACCTGCACACAGCCCATCGTGCTTGAAAACGGCGCAGAAAAGCTCGTTTATGAAGAAGAAACCACCGTTGACAGCATTCTTGCTGATATTGAATTCAAGCTCAAGAGCACCCGCATTTATGTTATCTTTGCAATGCTGATTGAGTTGATCGTTGACGAAATCAAGGATCTGTTCAAATAAACTGCATTTAAAGCAAGCCGTTAAAAAAACGGCTTGTCAGACTGTCGATAAAGTCCCAAGAGCATATATGCAATAAAAAAAAGAAAAAGCATAGCATAAAAAAACAAATAACGGATGAATTAAAAAATGTCAAACACATCGGATGTTTGACATTTTTTGCATATATTTGCCCTTTTTTTACCCTCTCGCAGTACCTTTGTACGCCTTCGGGGTAAAGAAAAGGGCATCTTGGAACCTTCTCGCCGGTCTGCCCGCATGTCGAAAATTACTTTTTCGACATGCAGACAAGCCGTTAAAAAAACGGCTTGTTTTTTTATGGTTAAAAAGCTATAATGATAGCATCAAAAATACGGAGGTCTGCCATGCAAGCCTATATTGAAAACACCATTGCTCCAAAGCTGCAGGGAGATGGCGGATGGGTCGAATTTGTTTCGTTCGACAACGGCATCCTGACTCTGCGCTTTCGCGGAGAATGCTCAAAATGCTTGATTCTGCACCGCTGCACGGAATGGATTGAGGAAGAAATCAAAAGAGATTTGAAAAAGACGGTCAAGGTGAACGCAATCCGCAAAAAACCGTATTTTCAGGACATATAAGAAAGGGGCAAACAGATGGCACACATCAAAGTTACACGGCGTTCCATGCGCCCCGAGGAATGGACATCGCTTCGGTTCGGCTGGCTGAAACGATATATCTATGAAAACAAATGGGAAATTGAAGGCCTTGAAATCCGCGATGCACGACAGGTTGCGGAAATGCAGTTTGAATTTTACCCCGGGGATTACCGTCCTTTAAAAAAGGGAGACATGTATTTCACCCCTGACGGAACGGCTTTTATCAGAGCACGCGTGCAGATACCCGAGCATTTAAAAGGCAAAAAGCTGTATTTTGCACTCAAAACCGCTGCCGAAATGTGCATTCAGATTAACGGAAAATATGTCGGCGGTGTGGACCCGAACCGTGAACGCGTGCTGCTTTCGCCTTACATCGACGAAAACGAGCCTCTTAACATCGAAATTATGGGCTACAACCGCAGCAAGCCTGACGATGAGCGCAATCCCGAAAGCCTGTCGGTGCGCGGCTGCCGTCAGATTTTTGTGGGAGCTTACCTTTGCACGGTCAATGAAGATGTGCAGAACCTTGTGTATGACATGGAACTGCTGAACGACATTGCAAGCAGTGAATCGTTCAACGAAGACTACCGTGCATTCCTCAACAAGCACCTCAACGAGGCGATGAACTGCATTGATTTTGAAGCAGAGCCGCTGACAGGTGTGAAAGAGGCCTTGCAATATATTGAAGCGCACATTTATGCCGATAAGACCTACAAGGGCTGCGGCAAGGTGGCCCTGGTCGGGCATTCGCATCTTGACATTGCTTACTACTGGCGTCGCATTCATGCGGTGCAGAAAAATCTGCGCACGGTGCTCATTCAGTTGCGTCTGATGGATCAGTATCCCGATTTCCGTTACACGCACACCCAGCCCTACACCTATGAAACACTCGAAAAATATTACCCCGAAGTCTTTGAAGAGCTCAAAGAAAAGGTTGCAAGCGGTCAGTTTGAGCCTGCAGGTGCAATGTATGTTGAGCCTGACTGTAATGTACCGTCTGCGGAAAGTCTGATCCGGCAGTGCCTTTACGGACAGCTGACCTACAAGCGGAAGTCGGAGGCCAAGCGGTCTTA
>JAZOWJ010000072.1:0-2947 GCA_045659125.1 Acutalibacteraceae bacterium | reverse complement strand
GACCTTGTTTTTAAAATCGATGTTGAGCGCCTCGAGTGCCTTCTTGTCCTGCAGCACACGGATGTGGCAGGGCTGACCGTTGCGTCCGCTGGGTGCCCACACGGCAGCCTCGAGAATGGCAGAAAGCTGCTCGTCGGTAATCTGCTCGTCCTTATAGAAACGGATGGTACGGCGCTCGAGAATGGTTTTGAGAACAATATTATCCATTTTGCATTTCTCCGAATTAAAATATATATTACAATACCATAAATATTTTGTTTTTGCAAGATGAGAAGTTGACAATTGTGCAAAATAAAGCTAAAATATAAAAGAGATTCTTTACGGAGGTCATTCTATGAAAAAAATGTATTTTACTTCCCTTATTTCCCTGCTTCTGCTTCCCGTGTTCGGGCTTTGTGCATCCGCAGCAGGCATGCACGTTGGTGCAGGGCTCGCCAATTATCCGCTTATTATCGCCTGCGTGGTCGGCGGCTCGCTTGCAGTGTTCCTGCTTGCCATGTTCGCCATGAAATATAAGCGCAAGGGTGCTGATTCCGAAGCAAAGGAAGAAAAAACGGAGGAAGAAAGCAATGACTGATGTTAAGCTGCTCGTCAGCGATATGCTTGTAAACGAAGAAAATTATGCTGCCGAAATGACCGAAATCGTTGAGCCGTATCTTGCTTCCATTTGCAAAAACGGTTACTTCAAGGGTGTCGGCGGAGCTGAAATCTGGTATGAAGCCTATGTAAGAGAAGATGCAAAGGCCGCTGTTGTGATTTCGCACGGCTTCACGGAAACGGCTGAAAAATTCCGCGAAATGTCCTATTATTACAGCAAGGCAGGCTACAGTGTTTTTGCAATTGACCACCGCGGTCACGGCAACTCCCACCGCGAAAACGATGACCCCGAAACGGTGCATATCGACAATTTCGACACCTACATCGAGGATCTGAAAATCTTTGTTGATACGGTTGTCAAGCCCCATGCCGTGAATCTTCCCTTGTATCTGTACGGTCACTCCATGGGCGGTGCTGTCAGTGTTCTGTTTATCATGAAGCACACGGATGTGTTTGAAAAGTGCATTCTGACCGCCCCGATGATTTCCGCAAACACGGCAAACATGCCGCATTTTCTGACGGGCAACCTTGCAAAGCTGTTCATTGCCCTCGGCAAGTCCAAAGAATGTGTGCTCGGCATGGGTGCATACAACCCCGAGCGCAAATTTGAGGACAGCAACGACACCTCGCGTGCCCGTTTTGAATATTACCATGCAAAGCGCAATGCAAACCGCAAATACCAGACCTCCCGTCCGTCCTATGCATGGGTCAAGGAGGCTGTGCGCATTGTGAAGGTGCAGCTCGACGAGGAAAACTGCAAAAAAATCAAGGCAAAGGTGCTTCTGTGCCAGCCCGAATGGGATGCCTCCGTCATCATGCCGCCGCAGAATGTGTTTGTATCCCGTGTACCCGGTGCAATTTTCAAAAAATTCTACGGTGCCAAGCATGAAATTTACATGAGCCCGAATGATGTGATGCAGCTGTATCTGAACACCATTTTCGGCTTTCTTGAGGGTTGAGCATGGCAGATCAGTGTGATTATTGCGCTTATTTTGTGTATGACGAATACGCAGGACAGTACATCTGTGAGCAGGATCTTGACGAGGATGAGCTGTACCGCTTTCTGACACAAAAAACAAAGGGCTGTCCGTATTTCAAGGACGGCGATGAATACAAATTAGTGCGTCATCAGAATTAAGGAGAACCAAAATGGAAGTTATTTTCAACGAAAAAGCACCTGCTGCCATCGGCCCGTATTCACAGGGCTACAAGGTCGGCAATCTTATTATTACCTCGGGACAGATTCCCGTTGACCCCGAAACCGGCAATGTTGTGGACGGCGGTATCGAAGAACAGACACACCGTGTTTGTCAGAATCTGCAGCTCGTTTTGCAGGCAGCAGGCTGTGAACTGACGGATGTTGTCAAAACCACCTGCTTTTTGAAGGAAATGAGCGATTTTGCTGCCTTCAACGGCGTGTATGCGCAGTACTTCACAGGCAAGCCTGCACGTTCCTGCGTGGCGGTCAAGCAGCTGCCCAAGGATGTGCTTGTTGAAATCGAGTGCATCGCAGAGTGTAAATAAGACCAAAAGGTAAAGGAGCTGTAAAAAAAACAGCTCCTTTGTTTCTTATTTGAGCATAATCAGTGCAACCACACTTGCAGGCACATTTCCCTCGTTGCGGATGGAGTGCTTTTCGCCGTCGTTGCAGATAAGCACATCGCCGACGCAACAGATTTTTTCTTCACCGTTGTCGTTATAAACGACCTCGCCCTGCGTGACAACAAAGATTTCCTCTTCCCCCTCGTGCACATGTTCACCAATACCGCAGCCGGGATTGAGGGTGATGTCGGCAAAAAGCCTGCCCTTGCCGTAAAGCTCGTCCTTGCTTACATAATCGGTAATCTGCACCGTACCGTTGCCGCCACGCATCTGCTCACGCAATGCAACGGGACAATCCGCTTTTTTTCTTACCATTTTTTGTCCCTCCGTTTGCCGTTTTTTTTCATTATAAAAAACACGATTTTGCTTGTCAATATATTGTATTTAAAAAGTGGTAGACAAAATAACAATTCTGTGTTATGCTATACTTAATTTAATATGCCCTATTCTGACTTGATTTCAGGAGTGTATCACATGAAAAAAGGAAAAATCTTACATACATTCTGCATTCTGCTTGCTGTGGCGGTTTTGCTGCTGACAAGCTGTGTGCTTGCATTGGCTGCATCAGGCTGGGTTGCCGAAAACGGAGCGCTGTATTATTACGGCACGGACGGCAAACGCGTAACAGGCTCGCAAATGATTGACACCGTGACCTATGAATTCTTATCCGACGGCAGACTGTCGGGTAAGAATGTGACAGTCACCACAGAAAACGGCACCTACTGCATCAACGGCACTGCCATTGTGA
>JAZOWJ010000071.1:0-8621 GCA_045659125.1 Acutalibacteraceae bacterium | reverse complement strand
CTTGACGAAGCAACCAGTGCACTCGACAACGAAAGTGAAAGACTTGTGCAGCAGTCCCTGCAGGCACTTGCCAAGGGCAGAACCACCTTCACGGTTGCCCACCGCTTAACCACCATCCGCAATGCAGAGCGCATTCTGGTGCTCACCAAGGACGGTGTGGAGGAGCAGGGATCACACGAAGAGCTGATGCAAAAGGGCGGCTTATATGCCCATATGTATAATATGTATACAACAACTATGTAAAAAAGGCAGGTAGAAAAACAAATGAATCTTTTGAATGCAACCATTTCCGTATCTGCAGGAGACGCACTTGAGGATGTTGTCAGCACCGTAACAGACCTCCCCGAAAGCACCGCAGAAATCGGTGATTATCTCGCAGGCATTATTGACATTGTTGCCGAATATGCCATCAGCTACGGCGGAAGACTGATTGTTGCGCTGATTTTGCTTCTTATCGGCTTTCGCATTATCAAGATGCTGACCAAAAAGCTGAAAAAAGCAAAGGTCTTTGACAAAATCGAATCCTCCACCAAAAACTTCATGTTCAAGGTGCTCGATGTGGCAGCAAAGATTCTGCTTGTCATCCTTGCGGCTTCCATTCTCGGTGTTCCCATGGCATCGGTTGTGGCGGTCATCGGCTCGGCAGGTCTTGCCATCGGTCTTGCCCTTGAGGGCAGCCTCGGCAACATTGCAAGCGGTGTTGTACTGATGGTAACAAAGCCCTTCAAGGAAGGCGACTTCATTGTTGTCGGCGGTGCAGACGGCGGCACGGTCGATGATATCGGCATTTTCTACACAAGCATCACCACCCCCGACAAGCGCAGAATCGTCTATCCCAACAGCGCCGTGGCAGGGGCAACCATCGTCAACGTTTCCGCAGAAAAGGAACGCCGTGTGGATCTTGTTTTCAGCACAAGCTACAATGCGGATGTGCAGACTGTGAAGAACTGCATCAACGGCATTATCGACAAGCACATTCTGATTAAAAAGGATCCCGAGCCGTTTGTCCGTCTTTCCAAGCATGCTGACAGCGCACTGGAATTCACTGTTCGCGTATGGACGGATGCCGCCGATTACTGGGCAGTTTATTTTGATCTGCTTGAGCAGGTCAAGGCTGAATTCGATGCCAAGGGCATTGAAATCCCCTATCCGCAGATGGATGTACATATCAAAGAGAATAAAAATTAAGGAGAAATAAATATGCTTTTCTACACAAAAGACGGTGAAATCTTCACCCCCGACAAAATCAATCCGCAGCTGACACAGCTTGCAAAGGCAGTTATCAAGGGCTGTCATCTTGAATTCAAATACAAGATGAAGTCCAATGCCCTCGTCAACACCCAGAAGGAAGGCAAGGCCGACAAAATGCTCGATACCCTGCAGAAGTGTCTTGAAAAGAACCGTGCCATCTACGATCAGGACATGACCCTTGCAGGTGTTGTTGTCAACGATGTGGACGATGCCTTCTTTGCAGACAAGGATGTGCAGTTCTACAAGGATCAGCTGCAGATTCTCATTGACTTTGCAGCCATCAACACCGTTGTTGAATCCCGTATGTTCGCACTCATGAGTGCAGCCTGCGAAAAGACCTTCGGCAAGAAGATCAACGAAGTCAAATTCTTCTGCAACCAGACCGAAATCCTCGTCATTGACGAAGAAGACGAAGAAGAAACAGAAGACGCTGAATAAAATAACCGAAAAGGGCTTGCAAAAGCCCTTTTTTTGTTACGCAAATTATGGATTATCTAAAAAAAAGAGAGCATCACTGCTCTCCTTCGGTTATATTTCAATTTCTGCAATATGCGGTCTGTGGTCAGACAAAACGATTGCAGGAATGTCTGCATTCAGGATTTTTACCGCAGACGACGCAAAAATATAGTCAATTTTACAATCGGGCACATCCGACGGAAAGCTGCAACGCGGTTCAGTGAACTTTTCAGCGGCATCCTTGAGTTGTTCGCGGATGGGCAACAGCACCTTATCGTCGGGATACACATTGAAGTCTCCCATCAGAATCAGCTTTTGGGAATCAAGATTTTCAAGCACGGTTTTCACGGCATTCTTCTGCTCACTTTTTTCGAGTCCGAAATGCGTGACAAGCACGCACAATCCGTCACCGACCTCTATTTCCGCCTTCAGCAGACAACGACTTTCATACCGACCGCCGATGCGAACAAGCGGATCGGGAATTTTCACGGTCTGCACATTTTTCAACGGATAACGCGAAAGAATTGCATTGCCGTAAGGGTTGCAGCCGTCCACATCAATGGCTTTTGCAAAGTAATAATAAAAGCCTGTTTTTTCGGCAAGAATTTCTGCCTGCGCCTGATAATCGTCACGCACACCCCTGCCTCTGACCTCGTTCAGGCCGATAATGTCCGCACCGCTGTCAAGAATCAGCTTTGCAAAGGCATCAAAATCAATCCTTTTCTGTTTCCAGTTCTCACAGTGAAGCACATTGAAGCTCATGAGCCTGATTTTCATTTTCAACACCTCTTTGCAGCTATTTTATCAGTTTTTCTCAACAAAAACAAGAATGTGTTTTCGTTGTTTTCACCAAATTTTCGGCTTGTTTTTTTTCTTGCATTACATAAAAAAATATGGTAAAATGAAACGTACATTCTATGACAGGAGGGAATCTTTTGGCGACAGAACCCGTAAATACCGCCGAAGTTCTGACAGACGAGCAACTATCGTATGTCTACCAGAACCGCCGCTATGTCGGTTTGAAAGAAACGGTCGGTTTTGTGCTGTGGGATGCTGCACAGTCATTCAACATCAACACCTTCTCATCCCGTTTCGTCAACAACATTTTCGAGCTTCCGCTGAGCTTGTCCGCACTGGCAGGTACCATCAATACCCCGTGGGACATGGTCAACGACATTCTCTTTGCAACCATCGTGGACAAGACCCGTACCCGTTGGGGTAAGTTCAGACCCTATCTGCTGGCACTCGCCATCCCGGGTCTTATCGGTACGCTTGCCTATTGGTTCCAGCCGTTGTTCCTGCTGAATGCGAACAAATGGGTCAAGTTCGGATTTTATCTGTTTTTGACCATGGTGCGTGACGGCATCGGCACCTTCCAGGAAATTGCAAAAACAGGCCTTATGTCCACCATCACACCACACCCTGTTGACCGAATAAGGCTGGTCACGCTTGCAAACTGGGCATCGGGTCAGTTCGGTGAAAAGCTGCCCGAGCAGATTTTCACGGTCGTGCTTGACATCATCGACAACAAAAAGCATGATGCCTCGCGAAGCCAGACCCTGATTACCGCTTTCGTCGGTATGGGTACCTTCACAACGCTCGTTTCCAGCGGTATGTCGTTCTGGTTCTTCATGAACTCGCAGGAACGCATTCTGCAGTCGGTCAAGCCCCCCTCAATCAAGATGGGTGTGGAATCCATTATTAAAAACAAGCCCATGCTTCTGCTCACGCTTTCACAGATGCTCAACAGCTTCGGTGTCGGCGGCAGCAAGGGTAACTACTACACCGACGTTCTGCACTTTAACTCCCTGACCATGATTGCAGGTATTCCTGCAGCACCCATCAGCCCGTTGAGTTTTGCATTGGTTCCCTATTTCCGTCGCAAGTTCTCCTCGAAGTTCCTGTATATCATGGGTAACTATTCGAGCAAGATCCTGATGGTTCCCGTGTTCCTGTTCGGCTGCATCGGCATGGATTGGAAGACAAAGGCAGGCGGTCTGTATCAGAAGGTTGTTCCCATGGGCATTGCCATGGCAATCGAAGAATTCATCTGGACCTTCTTCTACGGCACCTACACGGTTATCAACACCGAAATGTACAACGAATGCATGGACTACTGCGAATGGAAGATGGGTTACCGTACCGAAGCCATGACAGGTGTTGCAAAGGGCCTTGCCACCAAGCTTGCAGGCTCGGTTTCGGGTGTTATCAACAACCTGCTTCTTGAAATCTTCAAGTATGACCAGTCCGCTTACAAGCAGGGTAAGGAACAGACCGATGCGGTCAAGTTCTTCCTGTTTGCATACTTCGCAATCGTTCCCACCATCACAGGCTCCTTCGGTATCATTCCGATGCTGTTCTATGATCTGTCGGGCGAAAAGAGAGAAAGAATGTATGCAGAGCTTCTTGTTCGCCGTGCTGAGGTGTCTGCCGTTGCTTCTGAGGGCAATGCAGAAGACCTTGCTAAGCTTGCAGACGAGCAGATTCACGTATAAAAAATTTTTCATGGGTGGCGGATATAATCTGTCACCCTGTTTTTGAAAAGAGGTTTTCTCGATGAACAAAAAGAAAATCGCAATCATTGCGGCAGCATGCCTTGTTGCCGTTGCAATCATCGTAACCGTCATCTGCGTGGCAGGCAAAAAGAACGATCCCTTTGAGGGACTCGCCATCCGCGGTATTGCTGCAGGTGAATACCACACCAGCATACTGTATGAGGACGGTACGGTTGCCACCGTTGGCGGCACAAATGACCTGCTTGCACACGAATGTGCACAGTGGACAGATGTAAGGGAAATTGCCGCAGGTGCTGACTTCACCGCAGTCAGACTGGACAACGGCTTTGTGCAAACAACCTCGTCCTTTGCAGGCAACACCACCTTCTGGCGCAATATTGTGCAGATTGCAGCAGGACCGTATCATGTAGTCGGCTTGTGTGCAGACGGCACGGTTGTTGCCACAGGCGAAAGCAAGAACACTGCAAAATATGCCGTTGAGGAATGGACAGACATCGTTGCCGTGGCGGCAGGTGAAAAATACACCGCAGGTTTGAAGGCTGACGGCACGGTTGTGCTTGCAGGCTCCATCGGCACAGACATTTCCGACTGGAAAAAGGTGACCGCAATTGCAGGCGGCTATAATCATCTTGTCGGTCTGACAAAAAGCGGCAAGGTGCTTGCTGCAGGTGCCGCAAAGGCAGATTATTACACCGACCTGAACTGGAAGGGTGTCAAGGCCATTGCCGCAGGCAAGGAAATCACTGTAGCCGTCAAGGACAACGGCGAGGTGCTCGTTGCAGGTGACAACAAGCTCGGCAGAACGGCTGTGGACAGCTGGTCAGATTGCATTGCCGTATCCTGCGGACTGTATCACACAATCGGCATCACAACGGACGGCACACTGCTTTCCACCGAAATTCTTTCCTCAAACGAAAAAAATCTGCTGGGTCAGGACAAGCTCGAGACCCTGCAGAAATAAAATCAATGCAATGAACGGGACTGCTGCACGCAGTCCTGTTTTTTTGCAAAAAAACAGCCAATTATACATTGCGATTTATTATACTTTATTTTTCACACGAAACAAAATAATACACAGTTCTTCATTATTGATTAAAATTGTAAAATATAGTATAATAAAAAGAATTTTGAACAAATGAGGTTCTTTATTATGAAACGAAGCATTTTGCGTATCTTTTTCATTTTTGCCTGTGCACTTTGCTTGCTGCTTGCAAGCAATGCATCCGACAAAAAGCTGACTGCCGAAGCTGCAGGCGCAACAAGCGGCACACTCACCAGCGGTGTAACATGGCAGTATGATGCAGCAAGCAACACGCTCACCATCAACGGCAACGGCCCCATTCCCGATTTCACAAGCGGCTTGGCAGATTGGACCGAATGGGAAACCCATGTCAAAGAGGTGCGCCTGAGTGATGGCATCACCTACATTGGTGACTATGCCTTTGCACGCTTCTTTGAAATGACAAAAATCAATTTTCCGTCTGCACTTACAGGCATCGGCTATGCGGCTTTTGCAAACTGCCAGTCCCTGCAGTCTGTTGTGCTGCCTGAGGGCTTAACAAGCATCGGTGAATGTGCCTTTTTATTCTGCGCTTCTGTTGAAAGCCTTGTCATTCCCGACTCGGTCACAAGCATCGGCGATGATGCGTTTATGAGCTGTCACAGCCTGACAGAGGTCACCATTCCGTTCACACAGCTCAGCAGATTTCTTTTTGAAGGCACCGCGATTGAAAAGCTGACCCTGACAGGCTCGGGGGATATGCCTGTTTTTGTCGGCAGCCCGAGCACGGATTCTGCTTATTACACAAAAGCACCCTGGTATTATTTTTGCGACACACTGAAAAGTCTGGTCATCTCTGACGGCATCACAAGCATCGGTGCATGGTCGTTTTACCAATTTACTGCACTTGAAAGCGTTACCCTTGCCGATTCCGTAACAAGCATCGGTGACTATGCCTTTGCCGCTTGCGAAGCAATGCTTGAGCTGGATCTCGGCAGAGGCATGCTGACGCTCGGCAAAAATACCTTTTATGCCTGCTATGACATGGAGAAGCTCAGCATGCCTGTTGACACCGCCTTCAAGGATACCACCTTTGATGATTGCGATTCTCTTGTGAGCCTGACCATGTACAAGGGCAGCGGCACCATGCCCACCTTTGAGCGCTACGAAACCTCCTCCTGGTATGCCAAAACCCCTTGGTATCAGAGCACCGAGAGCTTTACGACACTCGTGCTTGAGGACGGAATTCAGAATATCAGCCCTTATGCCTTTTACGGCTGCTCAAGCCTGACAGATGTTACATTGCCTGCCGACCTTACGGTCATTGACATCTACGCATTCTCTTATTGCTACTTTGAGGAGCTTGTGATTCCCGACACGGTCACAACCATCAATGACTATGCTTTTTACAGCTGCACCGCTCTTGAATCCCTGACCATGCCTGCTTCCGCAGCCATCTATGAAAGCCTTTATACCTTCGGCTGCAAGCATCTTACATCTCTTACCCTGACCCCCGGCACAGGCACCATGCCCAACTACACCGCAACAACCTATGAATATACCCCGTGGGGCAAAAGCGGTTCTTCTTTGACAAGCCTGACCCTTTGCGACGGCATTGAAAACATCGGCGCTTATGCATTCAAGGGCCTTACAAAGCTGACAAGCGTTTCCATTCCCGATACAGTAAAAACCATCGGCGAATATGCCTTCAGCGCAAACAAGGCGCTGACCGAAATCAACCTTCCGCCTCTTGTTACCGAAATCGCACCTTATGCATTTTCATACTGCAATGCCCTGACACAGGTAAGCATCCCCGATACTGTCACCACCATCCGCGAGAATGCGTTCTACCAGTGCACAGGCCTGCGTGACCTGCACACCGGAAACAATGTCACCAACATCGGTGAGCGTGCCTTCTATGCTTGTTCAGCACTGAAAAATGTTACCTTCGGCAAGTCGCTGACTGCAGTCGGACTGAGCGCATTCTACAACTGCAAGGCGGTCGAAAAGGTGAACATCACGGATATTGCCGCTTACTGCGCAATCGACTTCCCGTCCGAAATGACAAATCCGCTGTACTATGCACACAAGCTGTATCTCAACGACGAGCTGATTGTTGACCTTGTGATTCCCGAAACGGTTGTAACGGTCAAGGCAAATACCTTCGATTATGCCGAGCACATTGAAACGCTCACCGTTTCTCCGAACACCAAGCAATTCGACACCTATCTTTGGAATATCGCATTCAAGGGGGTTTACATCACCGACCTTGCTGCATGGTGCGAAATCAAATTCAATAACTTTTCTCTTAATAACAATCCGCTTTACCTCAACGGTGAAGAAATCAAAAATCTGGTAATACCCGATACTGTCACCGAAATCAAAACCGATGTATTTGCAAAAGGAGCCTTCACATCTGTTTTCATTCCCGACTCCGTCATCACCATAGCCGAGGATTCCTTCCGAGGCTGCAAGGACATCAAAACACTCACCCTGCCGATTTCGGCCATTCAATCAGGCAGCTTCGCAGGCTGTGAAAGCATTGAGAGCATCACCCTGACAGGCGGCACCGACGGCAGAATGCCTGCAGATGCCGTCAACGGCAGTCCGTGGGACTACTCCGAGAATTTGCAAAATGTGACCTTTGCAGAGGGTGTCACCTACATTGCAACCCGTGCATTCGAGGGCTGCACTCTGACAGAGCTTGTGTTCCCGTCAACGATGAAGGAAATCGGTCAGTATGCATTTTACGGCAGCGACTCCATTCGCAGTATTGACTTCGGCGGCTGTGAAATCATCGGCAAAAATGCTTTTTATAACGGTCATGGCCTGCAGCGTGTTATTTTCGGTAAAAATCTGACCACCGTGCAGCCGTCCGCTTTTTCGGGCTGTCCTGCTACCGTCACCTATTATGAAGGCACGGAATCCGAGGCAGGAAACATCTATTTTTCCACCTTCAACAAGGCCGTTGATGTCAATGCGCACTGGGTTTATAACTACAGCCGCACCGCCCACAAATTTGACGGCGATGTGCTGTTCAACAAAAACAAGGCCATGCTCATCTGCTATCCGCATTATCTCACAGACCGCTTCTATGCCGTGCCCGACACGGTCAGAAGCATCGAGCAGCAGGCGGTTCTTTCCGATTATCTGCTTGCTGTCAGCCTTCCTGAAGGACTCAGAAACATCGGCAGTGAGGCATTCCTCGGCTGCGCAAATCTTTCTGCAATCTACATCCCTGCAAGCCTTGTGAGCATCGATGAATATGCCTTCGGCAACAACGAAAGACTGCGTGATATTTATTTCGGCGGCAGCGAAGCACAATGGAACAGCATTCAGGTCGGCTACGAAAACGAAAGCCTGAAAAAAGCAACCGTTCACTACAATTGCGCACCCTT
>JAZOWJ010000070.1:0-3527 GCA_045659125.1 Acutalibacteraceae bacterium | reverse complement strand
CCCTACTATGCCCCCAAGCCCTTTGACAGAATGTTCTATGAAAACGATGAGTTTGACCCGAAGAACACTTCGCTTCGTGAGTGCTATTCCTTCAAGCCCTTCCGTGACTATTTCCTGAGCTGGTTCCCCGAAGGCTGCACCGATGCCGAATACATCGTCGCACAGTATGACGGCTCCGTCGCTTACATGGACTCCTGCATCAACCGTGTGCTTGTGAGACTGCAGACTCTCGGGCTTGAAGATGACACCATTGTTGTGTTCACCTCCGACCACGGTGAAACCCTTACCGACCATCACTGCTATTTCGATCATCATTCCATTTACGATAACACACTTAACGTACCGTTCTGCTTCCGTTATTCCAAGTTCCCCTATGTCGGCAGAGTGCCCGATATTACACAGACCAAGGACATCGTTCCCACCCTTCTTGCCGTTGCAGGCATTGAGGATTGCGGTGTGAAATTCGACGGCAGAGACATGACCAAGGTATTTACCGAGGGTGTGAAACAGCAGCCCGAATTCTACATCACCGAAGCCACATGGATGCGCAAGCACGGCTGGAGAACTCCCGAATGGAAGCTAATTGAAGCACTCGAGCCCGATTTCCATTACTTGCCCCCTGTTGAGCTTTATAACCTCATCGAAGACCCGGGCGAGCTGCACAATGTGGCAGACGAAAATCCCGAGGTTGTCAAATTCCTGCATGACCGCATGATGGCGCACATTGCCAAGCGTGAGCAGGAGGTCGGCCACACCAATCCCATGTACACCAATCTCAACTGGAACGGCTTCGGCAGACCCTTTGAATCGAGCGATGAAGCATACAATTCCCTGCACATCGGCGATCCCGAAGCCGCACAGAAGCTGCAGGATAAGCTTGAGGCCATGGGTGTAACAGAATAAGAGGTCAGAAAAAAATGCAAAGAACCTGCGTCATCGGCATGGGCCCCATCGGTAACAACCATGCCACAGCTTATACACAGACCGATCTCGCACAGCTTGTCGGCGTGTGCGACAAAAATCCCGAAAGAGCAAGGGCCGCAGGCGAAAAGTACGGTGTTCCCTACTTTTTAAGTGCCGAGGAAATGCTCAGGGAGCTCAAGCCCGACATTTGCTCCGTCACCACGGGCGGATATGAATATTCAAGCGACCATTATGAGCCCACCATGCAGGCCTTTGAGCACGGCTGCCATGTGCTTGGCGAAAAGCCCATTTCCAACAGCATTAAATTAGCACAGGAAATGGTCGATACCGCCGCCGCTAAAGGACTTTGCTACGGCATTGACATGAACCACCGCTTCACCCCTGCCGCAAGACAGGCAAAAAAGTGGCAGGAGGACGGCAGAATCGGCGAATTGCTGTTCTGCAACATGGCATTGTGGATCGGCAAATTCATGCCGCTTGACTCGGTTTATTATCATCTGAAGGCGCTCAACCCCCATTCGGTGAACATCATGCAGTATTTCTGCGGACCGGTCAAGGAGGTTTCCTGCTTTGCAATGAAGGCAAGCGGCAGAGATATTTATTCCACACAGAGCACCAACATGCGCTTTGAAAACGGTGCGGTCGGCCACCTGACCAGCTCCTACGATATCCGCAGAGGACACCCTATGGAGCGCTGCGAGGTTGCAGGCACGGACGGCAGATTCGTGTTTGAGGATATGTGGCGAGAAGCGGTGCTCTACCCTGCCGAAACCTACCTGAAGGAAGTTTACACAAACCCCGTGTTTGACGGCTTCCAGGGCTTCTACGACACATTCAAGGACAGAATTCATTCCTTTGTCCGTCAGGTCGATGCAGGCTGCAAGCCCGAAGACATTGACGGCAGCGGCAAGGAAGGTCTTGAAGCCTCCCGCGTGATTCATGCCGCCATCCGTTCGATTGAAAATAACGGTGCGGTCATTCAGGTCAAAGACATTACCGAATAATTTTTAATACAAGAAAGGAAATTGATTATGGCTAATTCTCCTTTGAAGGTCGGCGTCGTCGGTATGGGCGGCATCGGTCATACACATTGCAATGCTTACAAGGCTGACGAGCTTGCAGAGCTTGTCTGCGTGTGCGATATGCGCAAAGAAAGAGCCGACGAAGCGGCTGAAAAATTCGGTGTTGAAAAATTCTACACCGTCAAGGAAATGCTCAATGCACACCCCGAGCTTGACATTGTGGACGTTACCACCTCGGGTATTGAAAACGGCTCGTGGCACTATGTGCCCGTTATGGAAGCCCTTGCCGCAGGCAAGCACGTTTTAACGGAAAAGCCCATTTCCAACGACATCGAAGAAGCACGCGAAATGGTGCGTTTTGCCTGCCAGCAGGATCTGTATCTCGGCTGCAACCTCAACCACTATTTCTCCGAGCCTGCTTTCATGGCTGATAAGCTGATTGCCGACGGACAGATCGGTGAGCAGGTGTATGCACTGACCAAGGTCGGCTTCAACGGCAGCACCGTAGATGTGCCCAACATTGACCCCACTTCCCGTTGGCAGTATCCTTACTCCCATGCAAAGGCATTTTTGACCCATCCGTTCTCGGTCATGCGCCATTTCAGCGGCGATGTCAAATACATTCAGGCATTCATGGATAAGCCCGGCGCAAGAAGACAGGGCGGCGACATGATGCTCTCCATTCAGAGCATTCACATGCAGTTCCAGAACGGCTGTGTGGGTTATCTGCTTTCGCAGCGCGGTGACGCACACTTCGGTCTCGGCGGTTGGTGGAGCTATGAGCTTGCCGGCACAAAGGGCACCTTCTGCATCGAAAACTGCGTGGAAAAGCTGACCGTATGGCAGAAGGACAAAGAGCCCGTCATCACCAACACAGGCGTTACGGACTTCGGCGCCACCTTCCCCATCCGCATTCATGCGTTCCTCGAAGACGTTACCAACAAGGTTGACAAGGAACACCTGCGTGCAAGCGGCAGAGATGCCCTTGCCACGATGGAATACATCTTCGCAGCAATCGATTCTTACGAATCCGGCGGCGAACTCGTCCGTCCACACGCCCTGCCCGCCTTCCACGGCTCGGTCAATATTATCAAATAAGCAATCGACAAATGTCTCACAGCCGCAAGGATCTTCCCTGCGGCTGTTTTTTCTTGCATTTTTGAAAATATTGCAATATAATAAATGTATCATTCGCAAATGGAGGAATTTTTATGAAAAAGCACGTCCTGCGCACCGTCGCAACAATGCTGACGATAGTCCTGCTCCTCACGTCTGCCCCATTGAACGGTTTTGTGGGACCAGACCTGCCGGCAATTGATTTTGCACCAAGTGCAAGTGCTGCAACAAGCGGAAACTACACCTATGAAGTGACAAACGGTGAAGCAACCATTACGGATGTCAACACGTCAATCAGCGGTGTAATCACAATTCCGTCCACCCTGGGCGGCTATCCCGTAACAAGCATCGGTGATGAGGCGTTCTGGAACTGCACCTCGCTGACCTCGGTCACCATTGGTGACAGTGTGACGAGCATTGGGGATTGGGTGTTCCATAACTGCACCTCGCTGACCTCGGTCACCA
>JAZOWJ010000069.1:0-11674 GCA_045659125.1 Acutalibacteraceae bacterium | reverse complement strand
GTGCCTGCGGTGCAGAAGCAACAGGCAACTTCTGTCCCAACTGCGGCAGCAAGAAGCCCGAACAGGCAGCAGGCTGGACTTGTTCCTGCGGTAGTGTGAATCAGGGCAAGTTCTGCATGAACTGCGGCAACAAGAAGCCCGCAGGCGCTCCTCTTTACAAGTGCGACAAGTGCGGCTGGACACCCGACGATCCGCATAATCCGCCCAAGTTCTGTCCGCAATGCGGCGATATTTTCAATGAATCAGACAAATCATAATATTTATAAAGGAGAATATAAAAATGGGACTTTTTGATAAGAAATTCTGCGACATCTGCGGTGAAAAAATAGGAATGCTCGGCAATAAGAAGCTGGAAGACGGAAATATGTGCAAGGATTGTGCAAAAAAGCTTTCTCCGTTCTGTGACGACAGAAGACATTCCACCCTTGAAACCATCAGGCAGCATCTTGCCTACCGTGAAGAAAACAAGAATGTTCTTCGTGCCTTCAACCCTATGATTACTATTGACGGCGATTCGAGAAATATTTATGTTGATACTGCCAAGGGAAACTTCGTTGTTTCTTCCAACAAGCCCGGCAACTGGGACAATGAAAATCCCGATGTTATTCCGATTTCCGCCATCACCTCGCTGACACTTGACATTGATGAAGATAAGGATGAAATCTACTATAAGGACGCACAGGGCAACAATCAGAGCTATGTGCCTGCAAGATATGAATACTATTATAATTTCACTCTTAAATTCCTTGTCAACACACCTTACTTTGATGACTTCAATGTAAGGCTCAATAATTTCCGCGTTGCCAATATGGGCTCTCCCGAATATAACCGTTATCAGCAGCTGGCACAGCAGGCTATGGCTGCCCTCGGCGTCGGACAGATGCCGATGAACGGCGGCATGGGGATGAATATGGGCTATCAGCAGCCGATGGGAGGCTATCACCAGCCCATGCAGCAGCCTATGTACAATCAGGGCTATCAGCAGCCGATGGGAGGCTACCAGCAGCCCATGCAGCAGCCCATGTACAATCAGGGCTATCAGCAGCCGATGGGAGGCTATCAGCAGCCCATGCAGCAGCCTGTATACAACCAGGGTTATCAGCAGCCGCAGGGTGGCTTCCAGCAGAAAGCCCCGGCAGGCATGGATGGCGCATGGTTCTGTCCTTCCTGCGGTGCTAATAATGCAGGCGGCAACTTCTGTCAGGCTTGCGGTACCCGTAGAAACGGTTAAACATGCATAAAAGCAAAATGAAAATCATACTCATTGCGGTGATCGTAATTGTTGCTGCGATTACAGCGGTTGCGATTGCCGCAAAACACAGGGTAAAAAACAGCATTCTTGACGGGCCGGGAATGGAACGACAGCCCCACGACTTTATCAATGCTTGCTCATATTCAAGCGGCGGTGGCATGGATGGCGGTTATGAGCACATTGCATTGCAGCAACAACCCGACGGAACGGTGTTGTTTTCTTATGCCTGCTGTCCTTTCGTCGGCACCGAAGAAGAATCGGTCGAAAAAACGTTTCCTGATCGCAGCGTGTTTGATCCGATTGCAGCTGTTTGTGAAAACACAGGCGTGCTTACATGGGGAGAGCTTGCAGATGCAGAGCTGATTCTGCTTGATGCTCCTGTGACGGGACTTTCCTTTACCTTTTTCGACACCGAGCAATACAGTGTCAGTGACAGTAAAATTCTGCCTGAAAAAGGTAATAACTTATTTTCTGATATTTACAATTATTTGATTTCACTTAAATAAGGAGTGAGAACATGTCAACTTTATTACAGCAAAAATGCCCCAATTGCGGTGGCAGTGTCAGCTTCGACACGGGCACGCAGATGCTCAAGTGCCCCTTCTGCGACAGTGAATTTGCAGTAGAAGCCGTTGCCGGACAACAGACGGACGACGGTGCACCTGCCGCCGTTGACAATATCAGCTGGGAATCCGAAACGAGTCAATGGACCACTGACGAAACCACAGGAATGAGAGTTTATATGTGTAATTCCTGCTCGGGTGAGGTTGTTGCAGACGAAACCATGGGTGCAACGAGCTGTCCTTACTGCGGTAGTCCCGTAGTCATGAAAGGCCAGTTTGACGGCGCACTTCGTCCGCATCTTGTAATTCCCTTTAAGCTCGACAAGGATGCCGCAAAAAAAGCCTTCAAACAGCACATGACAGGCAAAAAGTTTGTCGTAAAGGCTTTCAAGGATGATAATAAAATCGACGAAATCAAGGGTGTTTATGTTCCCCATTGGTTATTTTCGTGTAATGCGGCAGGTGAGGTCAGCTTCAATGCCGAAAAGGTGACCCGAAAATGGTCTGACAGTGATTATGATTATACTGAGATTTCGGAATTTAATTGCTACCGAAGCGGCAATATGGTCTTTGATAATGTCCCCGTGGACGGTTCCTCCAAAATGCCTGATGATCTGATGGAGTCACTCGAACCCTTCAATGTGCAGGAAGCAGTAAACTTCAATGTTGGCTATCTTTCGGGATATCTTGCTGATAAATTTGATGTGGATGCCGATACGAGCACCGCCAGGGCCAACGACCGTATCCGCCAAAGCATGGTGGACACACTGCAAAAATCCGTGCAGGGCTTTGACTTTGTTGTTCCCATGGCCTCAAATATGAATGTTCTCAACGGCACCTGCCTGTATGCGCTGTATCCCGTATGGCTTCTGACCGTCAAGCATAAGGATAAGGATTATCTGTTTGCCATGAACGGTCAAACAGGCAAATTTGTGGGTGACATTCCTACCGATACAAAAAAGGTAAAAACAGTCGGTGCTCTCATCGGGGCAGGCATCGGAGTCGCTCTGTGGGCTGTCCTGAACCTGATCGGACTTATTTAAGGAGGTGCAGAAAATGAAAAAGATTGTATGTACACTTCTTGTTGCTCTTTTCGTTGCTTCCCTTATGCTCATTCCTGCATCGGCGCTGACTGCCAATGTATATGACCCGAGCGGTTTTATTTCGGCCGATGAGCTTTCCGATTTGCAGCAGACTGCCGATCTGATTGAGGATTACGGCTATTTTGTCATGTTCTGTCTGCCCGAGGATATCGGCAGCTACGAAAATACCCGTGCTTTTGGCGAAGCCATGTATGACGAATACGGCACAAAGGATAATTGCATTGTGTTTGTTCACAATCAGCAGACCAATCTCTGTGATTTTTACATCAAAGAAACAGGTTACGAATGGTTTACGGAGGTTATCACCGATAAAATTTTTGATAACTACAATCTGACCGAAACCTATTATCTCGGTGCAAAGACTTTTTATGACACGGTTTATGCAACCCTTCTTGCCGCTTCTCCCATGCTGCAGGATACAACGGTCGCACAGAACGAAGACGCAACCGATGCAATTGCTGCAGACACAACTGTTGCAGTCGCAGAATCCACGACCGAATTTGTGAATCTTGAAAGAACATTGCCTCTTGTTGTGGACAATGCCGATATCTTTACGACTGAAGAAGAAGCTTATTTTCTCGAAAAATGCCAGGCCTTTACCGATGAATACAAAATGGAAATTGCTATCGTTACCGTTACTGACCTTGAAGGCAAGGATGAGCAGGCCTATGCCGATGATTTTTATGATTACAATGGCTATGGCTACGGTGAAAACAGGGACGGATTGCTTTGCTTGTATCTTGTCGGCGAAGAGGGCAAGCAGAAGCTTTGCCTGACAACCCATGGCACGGCACAACAGCAAATTACTGACGATGAAATTGAGGACATCCTTCTTGCAATTAAAGGCAGTGTAATTTATGAGGAATATAAGGATGCCTTTGATTGGTATCTGAATATGGCGGAAGAAGCCGTCAAGCCTGTGCCGCCGCTGTTCTGGTTTCTGATTTGTCTTGCAGTCGGCCTTGCAATCGGCCTTCTGATTACAAACATTATGGCATCAGCCAATAAATCCGTGCGCAAACAGGCGACTGCCGCCGATTATGTCCGTCAGGGCAGTCTGATGATGACAGGCACCAACGATATGTTTGTCAGAACCAGAGTAAAATCTGTTCCCAAGCCCAAGAACAACAGCAGTTCATCGGAAGGCGGATCAACGCACACAAGCTCCTCCGGCAGAAGCCACGGCGGCGGTTCAATTTCCTTCTGAGAGAGAAAATGAACAGGAGGAAATATGATGGGAATTTTTGATAAACTTAAAAATCCGGCTTCTGTGAAAGCTCCTGCTCCTGCACAGGGTTGCGGGAACAAGATCAAAAAAGTAGTGTTTCCGAAGCTTCCCGAAAGCTTTGAGGAATTTAAGAGCCTGCCCGAAGCGCAGCTTTCAGATCCCTTTGATGCAGCAGCATTAACCGTTCTTGCATTCTGCTTTTATTCCGAAAACAAGGAAGAATGCTTCAAAATGCTTGATTATTTAAGAGGCCCGAGGCCGCTGAGTGTTATGGATAAGCAGTTTATTGCAGACCGTTTCCGTGATAAGGATTATGTGCCGCGATCTTTTTTTGAAGGTGCGACTCCGTCTAATAACTATTTGCCTGCAGAGCCTTATTCTGTTGCGGTAAGCGATAATCCTTATTCATATCAGAATGAAACATATGCTACTCTGTATGTCCGTTCCGGCGGCGCTGACAGCCTGCGGAGCATACAGCTGCGTCTTGCTAAAGATGGTAAATGGTATCTGTGGGAGCAGTTTATTCTTGCTGATATCCGTCAGCCCGAATGCCTGAATCCTTGGGCATAATTTAAAAATCCGGAGGAATATATTATGAAAAAACTGATTGCAATTCTGATGGCGCTTGCCATCCTTCTTTCCTTAGCCGCCTGTGGCAAAGCGGAAGAGCCGACCACCGAGGCACCTGCCGACGCTGCAGTCACCGAGCCTGTGACCGAACCGATAAAAGACAAACAATTGACTGTTGAAAACGGAAAAGGCAGCAGCATTACGCTTACATATCCTGCTGATTTTGTTTTCAATGCAGAAAACACCGACGGTAACTTCCTTGCCCTGACAGATGCTGTCAAATGCGGTATGCTTGAAAGAGAAGACATCAACATCGGCTTTGGCTTTGGCATTGTCAGTGCGGCTTACGATTCCATTCACGATTATGCCGCAACTAATTTTGCCAACTGCACCATTTTTGAAGAAGGCTCAATCGGCGAATACAAGACCTATATCCGCCAGAATATCACCTCAAGAATGACCCTTGTTGTCTGCCTGAACAACTTTGAATTTGCAATGATCGAGTTCAATCTGCCTGCAGGTGCAACCAAGGAAGATTATGCTGCCCTTCGTGCAAGCGAGCTGTTCAACAATATTTATGATTCCATTGTTGTCACCGCTGCAACAGCCGCAGAAAACATGGTCATGGGTGATCCTGTTACCTCCGAAAACGGCTATGTAACCGTTACCCCCTGCGGCGGCTTCATTTATGACGAAGCCGACACCACCGGAGCAATCGCCCTGAAAAACGGCTCTCTTGGTGCCAATGCCGCTATTTATGTTTATGATGAGCAGAGCATGGAGCTTGAACCGCAGAAAAAATATTTCGGCTATGCCTACCCCAACAAGGAATACACCGACATCACAATCGGCGAAAACACCTTCGCCGCCATTGAGTCCAACACCGGCACGACCTATCTCGTTGCCGAAACCTCCAGTGGTATGGCTATGTATGTCGCTGTATGGAACTGCTCGGTTGCCGATGCAATGCCCGTTCTTGAAACCCTTGTCATCGGATAATACACGATATAAAAAAGATTGCAGGTCTGTCAAATAACCTGCAATCTTTTTGTATTCAGAACCGCTCGTCCTTCAAGTCCTCTTCCTGACCTTACACAACGAAAAGCACCCATCTGATGATGAGTGCTTTTCATTCTGGTTGCGGGGAAAGGACTTGAACCTATGACCTCCGGGTTATGAGCCCGACGAGCTACCAACTGCTCCACCCCGCGATGTATTCACTTGTTGAGTGCTTGTTTATTATACATGATAAAAACACAAATTGCAAGTGTTTTTTGAAAAAAAATAAATATTTTTTTACACAGGGTTTTGCATAAAAAAATACGCTTATTTGTGCATAAAAAGAACAAATAAGCGCAGTAAATAATTTTTATGCAGGGGAGGAATGCAGAAAATGCATGTAGCGAAGTTACACAGTTTTATAAAGTGTCTGCATGAAGGTGCCGTCGTCGTTGAGCAGGTCAAGGGAAGCAAGACCGAGTGCGTTGACCACATTCTGCCAACGGTCAATCATATCCTTGCCTTCCTCATCGATATAGTTGACGGGCAGGAAGCCTGCGCTGATGTAGGTGCGCAGGGCAGGCAGTCTTGCATCACCCGTCAGCAAAAACAGTCGTTCTTTTTTGAGGTCGATGAGCTTTTTGATTGCATCGTCTGCCATGAATTTGCCAAGCCCGAGGCTGCGGAACTCACTTCTGCAGGCGACCATGTGGATATAGCCCATGCCCGTGCTCCACATATTGGGAACAACGGTGTAGGTGGCAATTTTTTTGTCGTCCTTTTCAATAAAATAAGTATCTCTGTAGGGGTCGGGGCCGTCCAGCTCCATCAGCTCACCGCGGAATTTTTCAATGCCTGCATCGGGGGAAATCAGGCCGTCACGGCAAATCCAAAGCCATGGCTCAATGTCTTCTTCGGACTGAAAGCGGGTGACGGTGAAGCCATCGGGCAAGGGAATATTCCTTGCAGTGGGGTTGTTGAAATACATTTTCAGGCAGCTCATGATTTTACCTCTCAAAAAATCTTTTTCAGCAGGACAACAATCAATGAAACAGCGCCGACTGTGGCGGCAAACACGGCGCTCAGCAGCAACAGGGAAATCAGATACAGTCCGCCCTGCATCATGGCATTGGTGAATGCTGCAAGCCATGCGGGCTTGACAAAATACAGAACAATGTCAGTGACCAGGAATGCGCCTGCAAGGAATAAAAATCCGTCCCAGCCGCCCTTGATGTCTGCCGAGCTCAATTCCATATGAATGGCAATGGTAACGGCAAGCACCACAAAAACCCACAGCTGCCAGCTGTGCAGATTCGCCTCGGCGAAAATGAGCTTGAAAATAGAAAAAATGGCGGTGATGATCTGTGAAAATGTGTCAAGAGTCAGGCTACCTTGTGCGGTCTGCTGCATCAGAGCAGATACCTGCGTGAACACACCCGGTAAAAACAACCGAAGCAATAACAGCACAACGCATGAGCCGGCAGCAACGGGGGCAATGCCGATGAAGAAATTGCCGATTCTGTGCCGCAGATTGCGGGGATTGAAGGAGTGCTTTACGAAGCCCAGCGTGCCGTTGCGGTTGTTGATGTCGAACAGCTTGATTTTTTTGATTTTATGACCGAACAAGAAGCACATGGCTGCATGCGAAAGCTCATGCACAGGGGTGCCGATGATGCCCGAATAGTTCACAATCTGCGGTGCAAATCTGCCGCAGGCACGCACAAACAATCGCTTGCAGATATGGATGAAATAGCCTGCAGCCACAATGCTGCCGACAGTTGGCAGCAATTGGGTCATGAATGCAAAGAGAATCGTTTTCATTGCTGTTCATTCTGAGGCTGTGCAGGCTGCTGGGCAGTCTGATAGCCGTAATAGGTCTGCTGCTGGTAAGCCTGCTGCTGTGCGTAAGCCTGCTGCTGTGCAAACTGCTGCTGTGCGGCTGCGGTGCCTGCATCCAGACGCTTACGGGTGGGGGTACCGCCGGGATAACGGAAGTTTGCCTTGCGTTCGGCGGCACGGATTGCATCGTCCTTGAGGGTGTAGTAATAGGTGGCGAGTGCAGTTTTGTAGTAGGGCATGATGTAAACAGCCATCAGCACCCAGCCGAGAATGGGAATCATGCCCAGTAAAAACCAGGGCAGGAAGGAAAGCTCAAAGGTGAACACCTCGCCCATGCGGTTTTTGGTCAGGTAGCGGCTTTTTTCGAGTGCTTCGAGGGCGGTGGTGTTTTCGTCTGCCATAATCAGCTCTGCAAACAGAAAACGAAGTCGCAGGATGATGCCCGGCACAATCAGAAGCAGGGTGCCCACGGCGAGGTACAGGGATTTGATAATGTGAAGCAGCAGTCCTTTTGTGTAGCTGTCGGTGCTTTTGAAGCCGACAAAAATATCCTCGAGCTTGCCCTCACCCTGTCTTGCAATATCAAGAAAAACCTTGTTCTTGCCGAACAGGAAGCCGCCCTGTGCAAAGGGAGCAAGAAAGCCTGTCAGTGTTGCAAGCACACCGGGAACGATGGCGGCGAAAATACCGGTTTCGCTGTTTTGTCTGGAAAGCTCGGCGGCTCTTGTTTTTATACTCTGTCTAGTCATTTTTTAATCCTCCGTCAGTTAAGATAGCACGAAAACAGATTGCCGTGAACGGTCAGGCTGTTTTCTTTGTCTGCAAGGTAAAGTCCCGTTGCAGTGCGCCTGGCCGTGCCGTTTATGTCGGTCGGCTCGCGAAGCACCACACGGAAATTGCTGACATTGCGCACCTGCAGCAGGCTGCAATGTGTGCGGTCAGCCGTGTAATCTCTTGTGAATCGCTCAATTCTTACATTTCTGCAATTGCTTTCACAGCAGATGAGTGCATCGTTGGCTTGCTCTGCCGTAGAAAAGGCAACCATGCCTTTGATGCTTATGTTTTCAATTCTGCCGACCCCGTCGGGACGGTCACTTTCGTTGAACAGCGGTGTTCGGCAGTATCTTGCTGCATCCATGTTGATTGCAAATGCACGGCATCCGCAGCGAACATTACGGATTTCAATGTTGCGGATGGGGGAATCCACACTGAGCATTCGAAGAAATGTGTGGCAATCCTCGGCAACAATATTTTCGATGTGTATGTTTTCAATGGCTCCGTTTACGAGCCCCAGATTTTCAACCCTGCGCAGGCTGTCATCGGCATTCAGGGCAATCAGGTCATCATTTGTCTGTCCGTTCAGAGCGACAATGTTGCCGATATAACCGTTTCTGCAGCCACCGCAGAAGTGCAGACCGTCCTGATTCGGACGCGGATTGTTGCCCGTGAAAATGATATTGCGTATGTCAAAGCCGTCCAGCTCGCAGAAGCGGAAGAAGTAAGCAGGGGAGTCCATCACGGTCATGTCGCAAAGCTTGAGGTTTCTGACCTTGTGGAAGTTGAACATGCTGCCCGACCAGCCGTTGGGGGTGAAAATATCAGGCTTTTCGTTGTAGGGTGCGCAGCAGTTGCCGTCCCAAAGGCCGCCTTCGATGGTGATATTCTCATTTCCGTTTCGTGCATCCGCGTTTGCAAGCAGAAATTCACCGGCACGGCGCTTGATGTCGCCTGACAGCTTCATAACGGCATAGGGATGCAGCTTCAGGTGTGTATTGGAGGGCACAAGCAGGGTTCTTGTGATCAGGTAGATCCCTGCAGGCAATTCCAGAAAACCGCCGCAGGCATTGATAGCTCTTTGCAATGCGGGGGTGTCGTCGGTGATGCCGTCACCCATGATGCCAAAATCAAAGTATTGCTCGGTCATCGGCATAATCCTTTCATAAAAGGTTATATAGAATCAGTTTATCACATTTATATACACATTGCAAGAAAAAACTGTAGTTAAATTTGCGTGGTGTTTGAAAAAATTTTACAAATTATTTGCAGAACGGTTGACGGAAATGTGTAAATGTGATAAAATTACTGTATCTGCCAAGATAAACAGATAAAAAGGAGTTGGATATTCCGATGAAGAACAAAAGCTTTAAAAAGATGATTTCCGTTCTGCTGAGTGTGCTGATGCTCGCTTCCTGCTTTGCATTTGCAGTGCCTGCAGCTGCAGCAGATCATGAATGTGAATGGGTGCTTGTGGACCTTATTCGTCCGTCCCTGCAGAGTGACGGCTCATGGGGTAAGGGTCTTGCAACCTATGAATGTACCGTTGCTGCCAAGCATCAGAAGACTGAAACCGTAAACAGAGCCGATTACACCGCATTTGATGTGATCATTGCAGAGCTGGATGCATTGCTCAAGGAGCCTGCACTGTCTGCTGATTCCCGTGCGGAAATTGAAGCCGTGCTTGCCGCTGACGGTGTTGCGCAGAATCTGATTGCTACCGAGCAGGCACAGGTCGATAAGGCTGTTGCTGCTATCACTGCAGCACTCGGCAAATATGTTGAAGAATTCACCGTTATCTTTGCGGATGCCGACGGCACCGTGCTTTCCGAGCAGGAGGTTACCTTCGGCTTTGATGCGGTTGCACCTGCTGTCGCTTTCAAGGAAGGCTATGTTTTCCTCGGTTGGGATAAGGATTTTACAAACATTTCCGAGGATCTGACCGTGACTGCACAGTATTTTGCAGGCAGAGGCTACATTGAGGCTGACTGTGCAAAGCTTGGTCTGAAGCCCGGCGCAACAAAGAAAATCAATGCAACACTCGTCACCGACGAGGCTGACGAGCAGGGAATCACCTGGACTGTTGCTGACACAAGCGTTGCCACTGTGGCTGCAGACGGCACTGTAAAGGCTCTCAGCATCGGCTATACCACACTGATCCTTTCCGCACTTGACGGAGCTGTTACCGAAACGATTGACCTTTATGTATATGACGGCGAAGAGGAATACACCATCACCCTGATGGGCAACGGCATGGGCAATTTTGTTGTTAACGGCAATTCGCTCGGTATCGCCTTCGTCAAGGTTAAATCCGGTCAGCGCTTCCGTTTTCAGTTTGCACTCAACGGCAAGTATGATCCTGCTGATGTTGTGATCACCGCCAACGGCAAGGAAGTTGCACTCGGTGCCGATAACTATTTTGAAGTACCCTTTGTTTGCGAAAACATGACCCTTTCCGCAGGTCTGCGCAGTGCACAGGATGATACAGAAGCCGACAAGCCCGCAGGGGATAACACGGTTACGGATCCTGCAAATTGCAATTGCATGTGCCATTCCGACGGCATTTTCGGATTCCTGTGGAATCTGATTGCTTTCTTCGGCAAGCTTTTGGGCCTTTCTGATATGCGTATCTGCGACTGCGGTGCAGCACATTGGTAATCTCTTGCAAGGCATTGCAATAAACTGAATTTCTGCGGCTGTTGCTTCCGTTTGGGGCGACAGCCTTTTTGTATATTATTTATATAAATCAAGTTTTCGCAAAAAACTCTTGACACTGCCATTTTGTTGTGATAAACTACAAACGAAATTTGAATATCACAAATGACGACTGTGACGAAGACGGTCGGAATGTGAAGCCTTACAGAGAGTTGTCGGACGGTGCAAGACAACGGCAGAGCCTTCCAATTGACCTATCACTTCCGAGTCGGAGGACCGAAAGGCAGTGCTGAGTAGATTCCTTCCGTATTGCTGCGTAAAGGCAAAGGGCTTGTCAGAGGCCGGTAACTGGCGGATTTGTTCCGCAATTTGAGTGGTACCGCGGGTTTAATAACTCGTCTCAAAGAATTCTTTGGGACGGGTTTTTGTTTTACTTTATAGGAAACTGCGTTTCCATAAAGCAAAAAATATTATATGTCCCTCCGTCGCCCGCTTCGCGTGCTCGGAGATGGACTATTCGAAAACGGTCGCCGCGTTACGGCGAAGCCGTTTTCTTGTTCAGATTCGTAATCAGGGAAACGGATTTCCGAAATTGAAAGGAGACAACACAATGGATTACAGTTTGAAAGAAGTTGCAGGCAGAATCAAGGGTCTGCGAGAGGCAAAGGGATACACCCCCGAGCAGCTTGCA
>JAZOWJ010000068.1:0-4770 GCA_045659125.1 Acutalibacteraceae bacterium | reverse complement strand
AAGTTTTTGGTGTAGAGGATATTATGTAGATACAGCAGGAAAGAATGATAAGAAGATAGCTGAATACATAAAAAGTCAATTGGATGAAGATATGATACATGACCAAATGACGCTCAAAGAATACATAGACCCGTTTACGGGGAGCAAGTAACAAGCCTTTGCGGTTGGTAGCCGTAGAGTACGCCTTAAGGCGATGCCAGTAATATAGGGCTTTGCCCGCATATGAAGAACCCCCGGCTAAGCCGGGGGGTTCCTATTGTTATGTTTTATTTTTCAATCAACAAGGTTTTGATTTCAAACGGCTTAAAGGTAAGATCAATCACGCCGTCAACAGCTGTGATTTCTTCTTTCTTGTCTTCAAGCATGTTGGTAATCCATACCTTTGTGAACGGTGCGTTGATTGCAATTTTTGCATTCGTTGCATTGCGTTCGCAATCGTACAGACGGACAACATACGCATTTTCAATCAATTCAGCGGGCTTGACGGCTTCGCAGATGATGTTGGATGCATCAATTTCCATGAATGCCTTTGTCTGCTTTGCTGCACCGGGGATAACGACTGTCGGAATGTTGAGCTCGTAAGACGGTTTTACAACATTCTCTGCGCTGAAATAGCCGTTATGCGGCAACAGGGAATAGGTCATTTCATGAACACCCTTGTCACCCGTGACATCAGGATGTGTGCCGCCTCTGTGCAGAGAAAGACGAAGATTAGCATCCGTTACGGTGATACCGTACTTACAATCATTGAGAAGTGCCACACCGAATCTGCTTTCGGAAACATCAGTCCACTTGTAGTTGCAGACTTCAAATTTTGCATATTCAAGGGAGGTGTTTCTGGTGGTGGGACGTTCAACAAAACCGTACTGAATTTCGTTCTTTGCGTTGAGAGTACGGATATCAAGGTCAAAGCCGACCTTCAGCAGGGAGTGCGGAGAATTCCAATCCACAAGTGTCTGGAAGTCAACGCGCGGATTGTTCGCATAAACGATCATATCCTGCGTGAGTTTGGATTTGCCGAATTTGAATACGGAACGAATGCGCATTTCAACAGCACCGTCGGATACAACTTCACGAGAAACAAAGCCGTCAACAACTTTCAGTCTTTCAACTACGTCTGTTTCAAGATCCCAGTTGTCCCATACGTGAGGAACATCTTCACCGAACAGCAGGCAGTTCAGCGGATCGCCGCCGTTTTTGCGCAGTTCTTTGCCGCTCTTTTTGTCAACAAAGGATGCAATGTAACCGTCTTTGCTGAATGTGATAACAGCAAACGGAGTTTCAAGCTTTTCTCCGTCATAATTGAATACGGAAGCAGCATCGGGAGACTTGTCGGTCATTTTGATTGTCTTGGCATTGAAGCCTTCGATAGCGCCTGCATCAATAGCAAGACACTTTCTGCCGCATACATCAGTATACTGCTGGCTGGGAACATCCGCAGCAAAACGGTTTTCGTTTTCAATGACAGCTACGTCGTTTCTTGTAAATGAAAGTGTATTGTAAAGAGTGACAGCATCAGCATCTTCGGCCGTCAGAAGTGCTGCATATTCATCAGCTTTGTTGTTAAGATCAGTGATAAGCTCATCCATTTCAACATTGTATTTTTCGTAAACGGGGGTGATGCAGGTGCCGGGGAGGATGTCATGGAATTGATTCTTCAGCAGAATCTTGGTCCATTTGTCGGCATATTCACAGGCAGGGGAGTCGGACACAACATTGAAATATTCCATGTTGCGAACGGCAAATTCACCCTTTCTGTTCTTTCTCTTGACATCGTGCATCTGGGTCAGTGTACCTCTGTGCAGTTCAAGATACAGCTCACCGTCATAAGTGGGAAGATATTCGACTTCTTCTTCAAGTTCTTTCATGAACTTGCTGATGGTCATGTTTTCAACCTCAGGCATGCCTTCCATTGAGGAGGATCTTCTTGCAGATTCAATCATGCCGTAGGTCGGTCCGCCACCGCCGTCACCATAACCGTATGCAACAAGACGCATATCCACAGATTCCTTAAGTGCGATGCAGTTGACGCAATCGGTCATCTGTGCAACATCGGGGAAGCAATGGGTTCTGTTGAAGTGAGTAAGAACCTCACTGCCGTCAATACCCTTCCATTTGAAGGAGTCCATGGGGAAGTAGTTCATTTCGTTCCAACCGATTTTGGTTGTATAGAAATAAGGAACCTCGCAGCCGCGCATAATCTGCGGAATGTTTGCATTGTAACCGAAGGTGTCGGGCAGCCAGAAGCAATCGGAAGTATAGTTGAAGTTTTCTCTTGTGAACAACTGACCCTTCAGGAACTGACGGATCATGAATTCACCGCTTGTTACATTGCAATCGCATTCAACAAATACACCGCCGTTGGGTTCATATCTGCCTTCGGCAACATACTTTTTCATATCCTCAAAAATGGTCGGATAATAATCCTTCATCCATTCGCAATGCAGTGCAGAGGACTGAATGAATTTGTATTCGGGATACTGTTGCATAAGGGACATAGCATTGCAATAGGTGCGAGCACATTTGCGGATGGTTTCATCCACAGGCCAGAGCCATGCGGTGTCCATGTGGCTGTGACCGATAATACCAACTCGGCCGAATGCTCGGTTGTTGCCGCCCTTTTCAAAGAATGCACGAGTGTGCACAAGAGCTTTGCGTACACCTTCCTGAATTTCTTCATCCGTATAATGAAGCGGATAGAAAACCACGCAGTCTGCAACCTTATCAAGCACACGAAGAGCCCTTGTTCTTGCAAAATTATTTTTCGGCAATGCTTTTCTTGCTGCAAGAAGCTCACGTACGTCAAAAACAAAGTCTTTGATTTCTTCGTTCATCCAGCAAAGCTGCACTCCGTTATATGTATGCAGATAGTCATTTTCAGGAATATCGGGATAACCGTAATTGGCAAAGGGCATACAATCGACACAGAAATGACCTGCATAGCATTCAAAAGCAAGCTCAATGCTGTCATTTTCTTTTGCATCATCGCAAATGAGCAGTGCGCTGTGCATGGCACCAACAAAGTCATTCTTGGAATTGAATATACCCATCGGCTTGCCGTTGATGAACATCATCTGTTCAACACCACCGCAATTGGAAACAGCATACAGCTTTTTTCCTGCAGCGGCAGCGGGGACAATTGCCTTGCCTTTGAACCAGCGATTCTGCCATTCACCACCCCATTTTTCACCGGGCACAGCAGGCTTCCAGCCGTCAACAGGAGCAGTGCGAAGATGTTCAGCGCCGCAATCAGCATACATGACATCCTCAAGCTCACCGCAAGGGACAAAAATCTTCTTTGCATAAATGTCAAGAAGAGCTTCTAATTTTTTATAGACTTTCTCTTTCAGAGGTTCGTTATACATACGAGTCTCCTTTCATAATTATTCACATTAAGTATAGCATAAGCAGAAAAAGTTGCAAGTGTTATCCTTGTAAAAATCAAGATAAAAAATATGTGCAAATTGAACATATCTCAATATTTCCGCACAGCATCAAGTTCCTCCATTTCTTCTTTGTTGGTGGTGTTATAATCTTTTTTCTCAGTTATTAGGTTCTTTTATGTCCCGAAATACCGATTTTACAATTTGTTTACATTTAGTTGTTTGAAAATGTAGAATCGTCCTTTAGTATAATCAATGAAATTTGATAAAAAGGGATTGACAAATGACAATAATTAAATCGCAACCGTTCGGAATACAACGTAAAATTGTTGCCAATATGACGGCGGATTCCAACAAAAATATTCCTCATGTTACTTATATGTACGAAGCGGATGTAACAGATTTTTTCGCATATTACAAAGAATTAAATGCAAAAAATCCCGCAGATAAAAAAGTTACATTCAATACTGTAATTTTAAAAGTTATTGCAGAAGCCCTTAAAAGAGTTCCTAATTTAAATGCTCATCTCGAATTTAACAGAAAACTTGTCAGAGGCAGACTTAACATTATTAAGGAAATCAACATAACAATGCCTATGATTTTCCCAAACGGTGAAATGATGACGGTAAACCTTTTGGACTTCGGTAATAAAAATATTTATGAAATGACCGAGTACATTAACAATTTAAAAGAGAAAATCGATAACACAAATCTCGAACAGGCAATGTTTGAAGTGTCTTTAAGAGATACTTTAATAGAACTCAGAAAAGGTCACCCCATTTTAGCCTTTTACAGAGTAATTGGTTCTTTAACAGGGAAAGACAGAATAAATGTACTCAAAGGCAAGGAAAGAAGAAAACATAATTCAATTCCGAGGCATAAACGCATAACCGTTGATGACCTCAAGCAAGGTACTGTTATGGTGACGAACTTCGGCTCACTTTACCCCGGTCAAAAAGGTGCCGGTGCTATGCTTGAAATTATTCCGCCCCAAATTACGGCTTATGCAATAGGTGCTGTTACAAAAAAGCCCGTGGTTACAACCGAAAACGGGGAAGACAAAATAGTCATCCGCTCGATTCTTCCCATTTGCATAGCCTTTGATCACAGAGCTTTGGATTTTGATGACATTGTTCCTATGATAAAGGCTTTTGATGATATTTTTTTATATTTCAGTTCTGTTTTCTCGGAATCATAAATAAGTAATTTGCAAAATAAAGAAAATAAATGAAGAAAAACAGACGCTGTTTTATAGTGTTTTATATCATCTGACGCGAATGCCGTTTAATGGATTTGTTAATTACTGTTTTTTTTGTAAGCAGTAAAGATATAGCCGTTTGATCAGAATAAAAAAAACAAAGGAGGTGCAACCATGGATCTGCAGGTA
>JAZOWJ010000067.1:0-4471 GCA_045659125.1 Acutalibacteraceae bacterium | reverse complement strand
CGAAGATATATCATATCCGCGGCAAGCGGATATATCATTTTGTCGAAGCAAACTCCCCGCTAAACCGCAATTTAACAAATCATTTTTTCCTTTCAGCCTTATTAAAGATTGTATTCGGATAATATAGTTGCAAATAATAATGAAAATATATATAATAAATACAATTATAATTGCCATTGTGGCGGAAACGGAGTGCCTATGCAGATACTTGTTGTTGAAGATGAACCCCGTCTTGCAGAAGCGATTGCACAGATTCTGAAAGAAAAAAAATACATGGTCGATATTGCAAATGACGGCAGAGATGGCTATGACCTTGCTGTCAGCGGTGTGTATGATTGCATCATTCTGGATGTGATGCTGCCTGTCAAGGATGGCTATCAGGTTGCAAGCGACCTGCGAAAGGAGCGCATTGCTACCCCCATTCTTATGCTTACGGCAAAGGATACCGTTGCCGATAAGGTCAAAGGCCTTGACTCGGGTGCGGATGACTATATGACCAAGCCCTTTTCGCCTGATGAGCTGCTTGCACGTATCCGTGCCATGACAAGAAGACAGGGTGAGGTTGTGCTTGATGAGCTTTCCTATGAAGATCTTACTCTCAGCCTTTCTGCTTATAATATCACCTGCAAGGACAAAAGCGTGCACCTGAATTTCAAGGAATTTGAAATTCTGCGTATTCTCATGTCCAATCCTGCCGCCGTTGTTACAAAGGAAGACCTCATCGTCAAGGTGTGGGGCTATGATTCCAATGCGGTGGATAACAATGTGGAGGTTTATATTTCCTTCCTGCGTAAAAAGCTTGAATTCATCGGCTCGTGCGTTGAAATTACGGCACTGCGTAAAATCGGCTATCGTCTTGAGGTGAAAAAAAGTGCTGAATAAGCTGCGCAACCGCTTCATTTTTATCAATATGCTGCTGGTCGGTATTATTCTGGCGGCCTTGTTCATTATTGTGCTTGCTATCAATGTGGTGAGTAACTACAACGAAATCAACGAAGCTATGGAGGATGCACTCGAAAATGAAATTGATATTCCCGATGCGTTTTTCATCGGTGACCATCCGCATGAGCAGCCGTTTGATGACCGCACAAGGGATGTGTATGTGGTCAGTGTGACCCCTGTGCCCGGCAATGAAGAAGGGTATGTGATTTTTAAATCTGTCAACAATCATGTTACCATGGCAGAGGATGTGCTTACCACAGCCATCGGCCGTGTTCTGGCTGCAAATACCTATGAGGGCTGGCTGGATGACATGAGTCTGATGTATCGCACGGCGAAGCATTATGATTCCGTCCGCATTGCCTTTGCGGATTCAACGGGCTTTGTGCAGTCCATCAAAGCAGGCTTTATTAACCTGGGCAGCATCTGTGTGATTGTTTTTGTTGTTTTCTTCTTTATTTCCAACTTTCTTGCATCCATGGCATTCAAGCCTGCCGAAAAAGCATGGGAGCAGCAGCAGCACTTCCTTGCGGATGCTTCGCATGAGCTGAAAACCCCGTTGACGGTTATTCTTGCAAACAACAATATCCTGCTGTCGCATGATGATACCACCATTGCCGAGCAACGCAAATGGGTTGAAAGCACACAAGCAGAAGCGGAGCATATGAAGAAATTGGTGGACGAGCTGTTGTTTCTTGCAAAATCGGATGCAGCAAAAAATGATATTCCCCGTGTGCCTGTTGACCTTAGCGACCTTGCATGGAGCAATATGCTGCAGTTTGAACCTGTTGCATTTGAGCGAGGGGTACAGTTTGATGGTAATATACAGAATAATCTTGTTACCATCGGCGACCGAACACAGCTCAATCAGCTCATTCACATCCTGCTTGATAATGCAATCAAGTATGCGGGAGTGGGCGGACAGGTTGATTGGTCGTTGGAAAAATATACAATAGGTAAAACAAAAATGCAAAATTATGCACGTTTATGCGTTCATAACACCGGCAAGCCTATTCCTGCCGAAGACCTGCCGCATATCTACGAGCGCTTCTACAGAAGTGACCGTGCACGCAGTGCAGGCAGTGGCTACGGCCTCGGACTTGCTATTGCGAAGTCTATTTGTGAAGTGCATGATGCCGATATTCTTGTGGAAAGCAATGCCGAAAAGGGAACAACCTTTACGGTGAAATTCAGAATTTAAAAAAATAAATTGTAATTATATGTATAATGGTGTTGACAAACACGGAAAAGTATGTATAATTATACTGAAATATGAAACCTAAGGAGATACTTAAAAATGGCAAAGGAAATCAAAAAAATTGTTCTTGCATATTCCGGCGGTCTTGACACCTCCATCATCATTCCGTGGCTGAAGGAAAACTATCCCGGCTGCTCCATCATCGCTGTTTCCGGTGACGTCGGACAGGGCACCGAGCTCGACGGCCTTGAAGAAAAGGCAAAGAAGACCGGCGCAGACAAGCTTTATGTTCTTGATCTCAAGAAAGAATTTGTTGAAGATTATGTATTCCCCACCCTCAAGGCAGGCGCTGTTTATGAAGGTGATTATCTGCTTGGTACTTCTTTTGCCCGTCCCGTTATTGCAAAGGGCATTGCTGAAATCGCTATGAAGGAAGGCGCAGATGCAATCTGCCACGGCTGCACAGGTAAGGGTAATGACCAGGTTCGTTTCGAGCTGACCATCAAGGCATTCTGCCCCGACATGGCTATCATCGCTCCCTGGCGTGTATGGGATATCAAGTCCCGTGACGAAGAAATCGACTACGCAGAAGCCCACAATGTTCCTCTGAAGATCAGCCGTGAAACCAACTACTCCAAGGATAAGAACATCTGGCACCTTTCCCACGAAGGTCTTGACCTTGAGGATCCTGCAAATGAACCGCAGTACAACAAGGAAGGCTTCCTTGAAATGGGCGTTTCTCCCGAGCAGGCTCCCGATGTTCCCACCTATGTCACCATTTCTTTTGAAAAGGGTGTTCCCGTTGCAATCGACGGCAAAAAGATGGGCGGCGTTGAAATCGTTGAAACCCTCAATAAGCTCGGCGGTGAAAACGGTATCGGTCTTGCAGACCTTGTCGAAAACCGTCTTGTCGGTATGAAGTCCCGTGGCGTTTATGAAACTCCCGGCGGCACCATCCTTTACAGGGCTCATCAGGTTCTTGAAACCATCACCCTTGACCGTGACACCCAGCACTACAAGGAAATCATTGCAAACCGTTTTGCTGAACTTGTTTACTTCGGTCAGTGGTTCACTCCTCTTCGCGAAGCTCTTTCCGCTTTCGTTGACAAGACCCAGGAAACCGTTACAGGCGATGTAAAGCTCAAGCTCTACAAGGGCAACATCATCAACGCAGGTGTTACCTCTCCCTATACTCTGTATGATCCCGAGGTTGCTACCTTCGATGCAGACGAGGTTTACAATCAGGCTGACTCCGCAGGCTTCATCAATCTGTTCGGACTTCCCATTTCCGTTCGTGCAAAGCTGGAAGCCAAGCGCAACAACAAATAAAATACATACACAAGCAAGACGGCGATTTGCTTCGCCGTCTTTTTTGAGAAAAAGGAGACTTTTTTATGGATAAACTCTGGGCAGGCCGTTTTGCCAAAGAATTAGACAGCCGTGCAAATGATTTCAATTCCTCCATCCGTGTGGACAGCCGCATGGTGCGTCAGGACATCAAAGGCTCCATCGCTCATGCCACCATGCTCGGTGCGACGGGCATCCTGCCGCAGGCAGAGGTGGATATGATTGTCGAAGGCCTGCAGGGCATTCTTGCCGACATCGACAACGGTTCTCTTCCCATTGATATGACCGCAGAGGATGTGCACATGTTCGTTGAAAACGAGCTGACCCGCCGTCTTGGTGATACAGGCAAAAGACTGCACACCGCAAGAAGCCGTAACGACCAGGTTGCAGTGGATGTTCGTCTGTATCTGCGTGACGAAGCGGAAGAAATTAAGGAATTGCTCAAAAATCTCATTCTTGTTCTTGCAGATCTTGCCGAAGAAAATAAAACCGTCATCGCTCCCGGCTACACGCATCTGCAAAGAGCACAGCCCATTGCATTCGGCCATCATCTTGCCGCCTATGCAATGATGTTTGTTCGTGACTACGAGCGTGTTGTGGATGCAGTCCGCAGAATGAATGTATCACCCCTCGGATCTTGTGCGCTTGCAGGAACAGGCTATCCCACCAACCGCCGCCTTGCTGCCGAATTGCTCGGCTTTGACGGCATTACCCTCAACAGCATGGACGGTGTTTCCGACCGTGATTTCTGTCTTGAGAGCGCATCAATTATGGCGATACTTATGACGCATATGAGCCGTTTTTCCGAGGAGATAATCCTTTGGTGCTCCTCTGAATTCGGATTTATTGAGCTTGACGATGCTTTTTCTACCGGCTCGTCGATAATGCCGCAGAAGAAGAACCCCGATATTGCAGAGCTTGTTCGCGGAAAGAGCGGCAGAATTTACGGCTCGCTTATCACACTTCTTACGGTGATGAAAGGACTCC
>JAZOWJ010000066.1:0-2851 GCA_045659125.1 Acutalibacteraceae bacterium | reverse complement strand
AGACCGATGACGAAACAAATTGACAACCGCCCCTTGGGTGGTACGGTTGCCGCCATACCGTCCAAAAGTGAAGCACACAGATTGCTCATCTGTGCAGCGCTCGGTGACAGCAAAACCGAAATTTCCTGTCCGCAGACAAGCAAAGACATCACCGCCACGGTGAATTGCCTTTGCGCTCTCGGCGCAGACATCACATACGAAAACGGCATTTACACCGTTTCCCCGATTCAATCACCCGTCAATGAAGCCTTGCTTCCCTGCGGTGAATCGGGCTCAACACTTCGTTTTCTCATTCCGCTTGTGTGCGGCATGGGCGTGTCGGCAACATTCAGAATGGAAGGCAGACTTCCCGAAAGACCCCTCTCCCCTTTGCAGGAGGAGCTCGGGAGCCACGGCATTTGTTTTGAAAAAAACGGAAATTGCCTTTCGGTAAGCGGTACTTTACAGGGACACGATTTCACCATTGCGGCAAATGTGTCCTCGCAGTTTATCAGCGGAATTTTGTTTATGCTCACGCAAATCGGCGGCACACTGACCCTGACAGAAAAAACCGAAAGCGCCGAATACATCGAAATGACCCTGCAGACGCTCAGAAAATTCGGTGCAGACATACAAAAAACAGAAACCGGCTTCACAGTGCAAAAAACAACACTGCACGGCGAAGGCAAAATATGCACGGGCGGTGACTGGTCGAATGCCGCATTTTTCCTTTGTGCAGGCTGCCTGAGCAAAAAGGCTGTCACCGTTACGGGGCTGGATTTGAATTCTGCCCAGGGGGACAGAAAAATAGTTGAAATTCTCAGGCAATTCGGTGCAAAAATCGAAGCAACAGACGATGAAATCACAGTATTCCCGTCTGTACTTCACGGCATTAACATCGATGCATCGCAGCTTCCCGACCTTGTGCCGATTTTAGCCGTCACAGCCTGCAAGGCAAAGGGCAAAACCATTATTTATAACGCAGGGCGGCTTCGCATCAAAGAAAGCGACCGTCTGCAGACCGCAAAAGACCTGCTTTGTGCCCTGGGGGCAGATATTACCATCACCGATGACGGATTGATTATAAACGGACAAAAGCCCATGCACGGTGCACCTGTTGACAGCGCAAACGACCACCGCATTGCCATGTCAGCAGCGGTTGCAGCCATTTTGTGTGACAGTCCTGTTACACTCGGTGGTGCCGAAGCGGTCGCAAAATCCTACCCTGCCTTCTGGGAAGATTACGAACAGCTGAAAGGGGAATAAAAAATGCACACCCCATACGGAAACAATTTAAAAATGTATATCGAGGGCGGCTCACACGAAGAAAAAATCGAGCTGATTTTAGACGGCTTTCCGAAAGGATTGGAAGTTGACGAAATAGCCCTGCAAGCCTTTTTGGATCGCAGAGCCCCCGGAAAAGATAAATTATCAACATCTCGCAAGGAAGCCGACAAGCCCGTTTTTCTGTCAGGCATCACCGACGGCAAAACAGACGGCACACGCATTCATGCCGTGATTTACAACACCAATCAGCATTCCTCGGACTATTCCTTTGTCAAAGACACCCCCCGTCCGTCGCATGCCGATTACTGTGCGATTCAAAAATACGGCAAGGATGTTGACCTGCGCGGCGGCGGTCATTTTTCGGGCAGGCTGACAGCCATGCTGTGTGTTGCAGGTGCTTTGTGCAAGCAATATCTGCAGAAAAAGGGCATTGATGTATTTGCCCATATTCACAGCATTCACGGCATTACCGATACACCGTTTGACCTTTGCACGGTCGGCAAAACGGAGCAGAATATTCTTACAAATGCCGATTTTCCTGTTCTCAATGCCGAACAAGGCAAAAAAATGCAGGACGAAATTCTTGCCGCAAGGCAGGACGGCGACTCGGTGGGCGGCATTGTTGAATGTGCCGTTACAGGTCTTCCCGTCGGCTTGGGTGAGCACCTGTTTGCAGGGGCTGAAGGCAGAATTGCCGCAGCGGTGTTTTCGATTCCCGCCGTAAAAGGAGTGGAATTCGGCAACGGCTTCGGCAGTGCCGCACTTTTCGGCTCGCAGAACAACGACCCGTTCGCAACGGACGGCGAAAAAATATTCACAACCACCAACAACAGCGGCGGCATTCTCGGCGGCATGACCAACGGCATGCCACTCGTTTTCAGAACCGCAATCAAGCCGACACCGAGCATTGCAAAAGAACAAGCCACGGTGTCGCTGACCAAAATGGAAAACACAACACTTGTAATAAAGGGACGGCACGACCCCTGCATTGTGCAACGAGCCGTGCCCGTACTCGAGGCCGCAGCAGCCGTTGCGGTGTGCGATATGCTTTTGGATGAAGGGTGAACAAAATGGAGCAGGAAATGCAGGCTTTGGACATATTAAGAGAACGAATTGACGAGGTAGACAGACAGCTCATTGACCTGTTCAGGGAGCGCATGGAAATTTCCGCAGATGTTGCACAATACAAGCGCACCAACGGAAAGCCTGTTTTTGATGCTGCCCGTGAACGCGACAAGCTGACCGCCGTTTCCGAATTGGCGGGCGAGGAATTTGCCGACTACAGCAGAGTGCTTTATTCCACCATCATGTCGCTGTCTCGCTCGTATCAGGAAAAGCTGCTCGGTTCGCAGTCACAGACGGGTGAAATTCTTGCAAAAGCCGAACAGAACACACCGAAGCTCTTCCCTGCCACCGCAAAGGTAGCCTGCCAGGGCATTGAGGGTGCTTACTCGCAGATTGCGGCGCAAAAGCTGTTTGAGCTGCCGCAGATTGAATACTTCCCCACCTTTGAGGGTGTTTTTGAAGCAATTGAATCGGGCAGATGCCGCTACGGCGTGCTGCCGCTTGAAAACAGCACCGCAGG
>JAZOWJ010000065.1:0-4132 GCA_045659125.1 Acutalibacteraceae bacterium | reverse complement strand
CGTATATCACCACACCACAGGTGTGATATCATTCGCCCCATCGGGGCGTATATCATTTTATGGTTTATGCAATAAACCATAATTCATCTTATTTCAGATTGTTCTTTATGTGCTCCATATACGGCAGCCAGTCCTTGCGGCTGAAGAAGTGAATGCCTGCACGCAGGTGATAAGCAATGTGTCCGCCATGCAGAAAAGTGCCGATTTCGGCTTGGGTGTCATCGCCGTCAAAGCCCTTTACACCGCAGATTTCCCATGCAGGGGCCGCCGCAGTGCAACAGATTTTTTCTGCCCACGGGTCAGCCCACAGGTCATCCTTGGCGCAGCCGACACTTGCAAAGCGGGGTGCAATGCAGGCAAGTGCCATGTGCTGATCAAACACATCACTGACGGTTTCGGTTTCATATTTATGATGGTTTTCACAGAACCAATAGAAGAAATTTGTATGAATATGCTTGTAGGTTTCGGCATCGGCGTGCTTGACCTGCTCAAGTGCCGTACCGCCGCATCCCGAGCCGTTGATGAGTGCAAAGCGGATTCGTTCATCCTGTGCGGCACACCACATGGCGGTCTTGCCGAGTCGGGAATGTCCTGCCACGGCAACATTATCGGCATCGATTTCTTCTCTTGTCAGAAGGTAGTCCAAAGCACGGTGCATGGCATAAGCCCAAAGCGAGATTTTTCCCCATCCCGTGCCGTCGGTCGGACGGTCAAAGCAGCCTGCAAGACCGTTTGTAAAATCCGCATCGTCGGATGTGATGTCCTTATAGCAGATTTCGGCAAAGCAGAAGCCGTTGTCAAGAATTTCCTCGGTCGGGCAATACATATCGTAAGGCTCGGGACGGAAATTGATAAACAAAATCAGAGGATGCTTTTTGCCGTCGGTCGGGATAAACAGATGCAGGGGTACGGTGTGATTCCCTTTTGGTGCGCAAAAGGTCAGCTTGATTTCCTCAAGCCTTGCACTGCCGCCTGCACACTTGTGATTCACCTCTGCAATTTCAGCAGTGACCTCGCATTTTTCGGGTGCATAGCCGTATTCCTCACGGCGCAGCAGGTCAAGCAGCTCTTCTCTGCGCATTTTCCAGTCCTCAGCGGTGCTGACGGCTTTTCCGTTTGCAAATTGCAGCAATTCGGGAACAATTTTCATCATACTTCCTCCTTTTTCGGATACACAACCTCAAATTCTTCACAAACAACGGGTATTTTTTTATTGAATTCCATGCCTGCTTTGTTAAGCTCCCGGGCAAAAAACGCTTCATGTGCCTTTCTCCATTCGGCCAAAGAGCCCTCCCCCTCCTTTGCAGCATGCAAGGGAGCGACCTTATCAAACGCACAAACATAAACAAGGGTGGTTCGGATTACACACACCGCTTCCTCCTTGCCGTCTGTTACCACACTGTAAGCACCGACCTGCGGCAGAGGTGCATTTTCGTACAGATACAAATCGTAAGCGGAAGAACAAGCCGTCTTTTTCCCTTGCAGCACAAGAGAAGCCAAAAAATCGGCATCACAGCCGAAGGAAAAAGAATCATATTTTCTTTCTTTTATGCCGTTCAGCCTCGCAAACAGCGAAAACATTGCGTCTGCTTTCATTTACTCACCCGTTTCCGAATTTATTATATCAGTTATTCTTTCGTTTTTCCACAGCAAATATAAATATTGACAAAAAAGATTTTTATTGTAAAATAAAATTACAATTAAGAAAGGATTTTTATTATGAAACATACCTTTACAAATGCATGGCAGAAGATTGTTGCCTTTTTCACAACAATTTTCATGTTCCTCAGCGGTCTGATTGCAGGCAGTGAGCCCGAAAAGGTGTATCCCGAAAACAACACAATCGGCACCTATGACGAGCAGGCCGCCGACTACACCTTGAGCATTCTGCCCGAAAACGAGGTGCATGACATTTCCGACCTGCTTTACGGCATCTTTTTTGAGGATATCAACTTCTCGGCTGACGCAGGCCTTTATGCCGAAAAAATTGCAAACCGTTCCTTTGCGTTCACATCTCTTGCAACCGATGACGAGCTGTTCCATTGGTCTGCCGTCAACAACGCAGGTCTGCAAGTGAGCATTGATGCAGCAGATGCGCTCAATCAGAACAACACCAATTATCTTGTTATTGACAACACTGCTTCCACACCTGCAGGTGCAAAGAACATCGGCTTCATGGAGGGCATGAACCTCGTTTCTGATGCCGCTTACACCTTCTCGGTCTGGGCAAAGGGACTTGACGGCTACACAGACAAATTATATGCACGCATCTGCGTGGGTGACGAGGTGATTGACGAAGCTGTGATTGAAAACATCACCGCCGATTGGGCACAGTATACCGTTACCCTCACAAGTGACGTCACCGCCACCGAAAACGTCTCTGCACAGATTCTCATTGACAACGGCAAGGCAGCAGTTGACATGGTTTCTCTGTTCCCTGTTGACACCTACAACGGCAGAGAAAACGGTCTGCGCAAGGACCTTTGCGAGCTTCTTGAAGACATGCAGCCGAAATTCCTGCGTTTCCCGGGCGGTTGCGTCATTGAAGGCTACCATTGGGAAACTGCTTACCATTGGAAGGACTCCATCGGTGCGGACGAAAACGGTGATCCCCTGCTGTTCAACGGCACCTACGGCGATGTGGCTGCCCGTCTGCAGGGTGAAAACATCTGGACCGACCATTCCGCAACCGAAGATCCTTATCCGTCCTTTATGACCTACGGTCTGGGCTTCTATGAATATTTCCTGCTTTGCGAAGACCTGAATGCAGTGGCAGTGCCCGTTCTCAACTGCGGCCTTTATTGCCAGATGCGCGGCATGGGTCCCGTGGATATGAACAGTGAGGAATTCGCAAAATATATTGACGATATGTTCGACCTGATTGAATTCTGCCGTGGTGACGAAACCACCCCCTGGGGCAAGGCAAGAATTGCAATGGGACACGCAGAGCCCTTCGACCTGCAGTATATCTGCATCGGCAACGAAAACGAGGGCATGGATTACTACGAAAGATACACCGCCTTCCTCGAAGCCTTCCTTGCAGCAAAAGCAGAAAATCCCGCATTCTACGAGGGCATTGAGCTGATTTATTCCGCAGGTGCTGCTGATGCTACCCACGGTGTCAACTACATCGGCTCTTATGAATATGCGAAGGAATATCTTGAATCACATCCCGAGCTTTCCGTCAATGACTTTGCAGGTGCCACCGACCAGCACTATTACAACGACCCCATCTGGTTCCGTCAGAACACCGACTACTATGACGAATCCAATTATTCCCGCACCGTGGAAGGCATGACCGACACCAATTACGGCGGTGCCATTCAGGTATTCCTCGGCGAATATGCAGCACGCTCCAACACACTCGAGGCTGCCCTTGCGGAAGCGGCTTACATGACAGGCCTTGAACGCAACGGTGACATCGTGCGCATGGCAGCATACGCACCGCTGCTTGCATCCGTCACCGCAAGCCACTGGAGACCGAATCTCATCTGGTTCAACAATGCAGACAGCATCGGCTCTGCAAACTATTATGCACAAAAGCTGTTCTCCTCCAACGCAGGTACAACCCTGCTTGAAAGCACACTCGACGGTGCACTTGTTGAGCAGAAAACCCTTTCGGGTATGGTCGGTGTCGGCACATGGTACACCAGTGCAAAATTCGACAATGTCAAGGTCGTTTCCAACGAAACAGGCAGAACACTCGGTCAGGATGATTTCTCTCTCAACACCTTCTGGTGGAACTGGGATGCAGCCACCGACGGCGATTTCAAGGTAAAAGACGGTGCGCTTGTTCAGCAGACCACCGAAATGAACTACTCCAACACAGGCTCGGTTGCTTACTTCGGCAATGCCGATTGGGAAAACTACACCTTTACCGTGGAAGCCACCAAGCTCGATGGCGAAGAGGGCTTCATCATTCCCTTTGCAGTCAAGGACACCAAAAATAACTTCTTCTGGAACATCGGCGGCTGGGGCAACACCGTTTCCTGCCTGCAGGAAATTGCAAACGATTCCAAGACAGGACAGATGGTCGGCACCATCCGTGATTTCACCGCAGAAACAGGCAAAACCTACGAGCTGAAGGTGGTTGTCAACGGCAGACAGGTACAGTAAGTCGGAGGCCCAAGCG
>JAZOWJ010000064.1:0-8068 GCA_045659125.1 Acutalibacteraceae bacterium | reverse complement strand
ATCACCGCAACCAAGGACAAGGTGATTGTTGTGCACTGCAACTGGTACGGCACCTGCAGCATTATGTGGGATTATGATTACACAAGCTACATCTATAACAAGGATTCCGTGAACAGTCAATACAGTTATACGCGATATTAGTGTTTTTTTGTGTTGCTTTTGCTGTTTTAATGTGGTAATATAACAGAATAACAATTTAATAAGGAGGAGTTTTATGAGCCTCGGCGAAAAGGTCAAAGATATCTGCGGCATAGAAGGGAATGCCAAGGATATTCTTGTGCCTGCTGCGCGGTTTACATCCGCAAACATCACGCTCGGCGGTGCAGGTTATCCCATCGGGCAGTTCCATCAGCAGTTCCTTGCTTATGTTGAAGGACTCGATACCGAGCAGGCAGGTCGCATTTCACTCATCAACGGTCTTTGGGATGCATTCAATGACCCCATCATGGGCCTGATTACCGACCGTACCCGCTCCAAATACGGCAGACACAATATTTATAAGGTGATTGCCGCATTTCCCTTTGCACTTTCTTATATCTTCAAATGGACAAGCTTCGGCATTTCCGCAAGCGGTAACCTGACGGCAGTCTGGTGGTGGTATCTGTTTGCAGCTGTTATGTACAGCACCTCTTACACCGTAGCCAGTGTTCCGCATCAGGCCATGCTGCCCTTGGTTGCACCGTCTTATTTCCAGCGCACGCAGTACCGCATTGTGGAATACATGATGAATTCCGTCGGTCAGATTTCGTCCTGGGTCTTTGCAGCGCTGGCATTGAGTAATTTCAATGTCAAAACAGCGCTCACCGCACTGCCGGATCCGTCACCTGCAGACCGCGGAAAATACATGATGGTCGGTATCATTCTTGCCGTCTGGTTCTTCTGGCCGCTGATTTACAGCTTTGCCAAGACCAAGGAGCCGCCCTCGATCGGACAGCCCCGTGAGCCGATCAACCTGCGCTACATGCTTAATGAATACAAGCTTGTATTTTCCAACCGTTCGTTCAAGCAGTATTTTGTGATGCAGCTGTTCTTCTCACTGGCCCGTTCGTTCTACAGCATCACCGACCAGTATTTCATGATCAGTGTGGCAGATCAATACAAATACTTTGTATCCCTGAATGTTATTTCCGGTACGGCTGAATTCATGGGCTCACCGCTGAACTATCTGCTTGTCCGCTACAAGGGCAAAACCTTCTGCGGTAAGCTGTTAGGCCCGATGATGATTGCAGGTCTTGCGCTCAACGGCCTTATCAAGCCCGGCATGAAGCCCAAAACAATTACAACCATTCTGTTCATTTCGGCTGTGCTTTATAACTTCGGCTTCTCGGGTCCCGGCTTCGTTGCCGACAACATTCAGCCCGATATCACCGATGCCGACGAAATGATTACGGGACGCCGCCGTGAGGGTGTTATTTCCACCTTCTATTCCTTGTTCCGCAAGACCATCGGCAGCTTCATCAGCTATGCTGTCGGCCTCGGTCTCAAGCTGTTCGGCTACGATCCCGAAAAGAAATCTCCTGCAGAGCAGACTGCTATGTCCACACTCGGTCTGCGTATGAACTTCGTTATCATTCCGACCGTGCTTGCATTCTTCTGCGTGCTTTCCATTTTCCGTTACACCATGACCAAGGAAGACCATGCCCGTATGAAAGAGCTGCTTGCAGAACGTCATGAACGCGGTCATGTGGAAGTGACCGAAGAAGAAAAGAAGCGCATGGAAAAAATTACGGGACAGAAGTGGGAAGATATGTGGATCGGCAGACCCGATCCGGCAGTTTCCACCGTTTCCGAATAAACGCATAAAAAAGATAAAGAGAGTTGCACACGCAGCTCTCTTTTTTTTGATGTAAATTATGGTTTAGCGGTGAGTTAGGGTAACAATAATTGAAAGTTTTGGTCAAGCTTTTTCAAAAGCTTGTGGGGTCAAGTGGCAACGCCCATTGCCGATCATCGCAATGAGCGGAACACTTTATCCGCCAATAAGCGCAGGAGAGTAGAAAAACAGTCCGGTGGACTGTTTTTCGTAGAGACTGGCGGTCCCGTCCCCCTTTGTCAGCTTTGCTGACATTTCCCCCACACTGTGGGGGAATCGGCCCTCGCCGGGGGTTCACTATTTGTGCGAAGCACAAACAAGAGAGATAATTCACTAAACCGTAATTTATCTGCTTTGCACCTCTGCTTTATTTGCGTAATAAGTCTTTTTTTTTTGCATAAAAAAGTGTCCGCTGTCTGACAGCGGACACTGCAATAATTGTGCTTATGCACCTGCAAACAGGTTCTTCAGACCGTCAACGATCATTCTGAACAGGTTTGAGAAAAGCATGAACAGCTTTTCAAAGAAGGTGTATTCCTTTACGTGCTCTTCTTCACCGAGTGCCGTAATGCTTCCGTCCTCATTGCAAACAAGGAACTGCGGCAGATTAGGATCGGTGAAGACATCCAGATCCTCATATACGATTCTGTCGAGAATTGCATAGTACGGGTCTGTCTTTTCGCCGTGTGCAAGGTTCTTGATGAACCAGGTGTTGTTCGGCAGGAAACAGGTGGATGCATCAATGATGCGGTCGGGTGAAATGTGGTTCACATCGGTGTCGTTCTGCTGAACATAGTCTTCGGGCAGTGTTTCACCGAGCATAGCGGCAGTGGCACCGAGGCTTGCATTGCCGAGATCCACAAAGCCGTCACCCTGGAAATTGCCATCCTCGCTGAACGGGAACGGAGCCTTGTTGTACTTGCAGATGATATTCATGTGAACACCGTCATTGATTGCAGCCTGCATGATTTCGCGATCCTTGACCTTTATGTTTTCATGGAAATAAACCACCTTGTCGATCAGCTCGCGGTATTCTTCGGTTTCTTCGTTCCAGTCCTCGCCGTAAATGTTTTCGAGTGCATCATAAAAGTACTCATCCTCCACAAATGCCCACATGGCAGGATGCGTGCCGAAAACATCGTGGATAATGTCGGTCAGTGCACGCATAACGGCAACCTGCAGAACGGGTTCAAGAAGCAGCTCCAGTATAATATCAAGAGCTCCCATGTCATTCAGGACGGAAATCAGCAGATTGATGGTTTCGTCCGTGATCATGCCGCTGACAAAGGATTCAACTGCATCCGGATCAAGATTGAAGGTGCCGGAGAACAGCTCACCGACAAAATTAACACCCTCCAGAGAGGGAACGCAAAGAAGAACAGAGTCAATGTTTTCCCAACCGTATTCATACAGATAGGCAACCACAACGGAAGTGCCGTAGCTCGAGCCGACAAGCTCAATGGTCTGCATGCCGGTATCCTCCTGCACCCAACCGATGTATTCGTGCAGCTCTTTTGCAACATCAACCGGGTCAAGTCTGGCGTCATATTTGAATGTATAGTTGCCGTCACCTTCGTATTTGAGAACGGTAGGATCAACGGTTACCTCATCCTGCATGGTGTAGCCGTCGGGCTTGAGTGCGGTCGGGCCGAAGCTGTCCCACAGAGCACCGTAGACAATGGCATAAGCAAGGTCGGGATTCAGGTTCTTGATTGCTTCTTCCGCATAGGATGCATAATTGCCGAAATTGCCGAGCAGACGGTTGGTGTCGATCGGGAACAGCAGGGACTTCTTTTCGGGGTCATCCTTATAGTAGATCCATTTGGATTCAAAGCCCTGCACATAAACCTGCGGATTATGATTGAAGTCATTGGTGAGTGCTCCTGCAAGGGTAAAGCCGACACAGCTGAACAGCATAAGGCTTGCAAGAAGAATGCTGAGAATCTTTCTGAAGTTACGCATTATAAAACCTCCGATAAAAATATGGTAATTTCATCATAACACAGAAAAATGTGTTTGTCAAAGAAAATGCGATAAAAGAACAATAATGAAGTAATATGTTTATTCCTGCACAATACGGAAGGTGTATTGCGTGGTCGGGGAGTCTGCGTTGTAAATGAACGAGAAGCCGTAGGTGCCGTCCTCATTATAGTAAACGGTGTAGCCGTCATAGCCGTATGCAGAGCAGGTGGTGCCTTCAATCCATTGTCCGTCTGCAAGCACATAGGTTTTCGGACGGGACAGGGATGTGAAGCCGTCCACGCGGATGCTCTGATAGTTCTTGCCGCCTGTCAGGGTGATGATGGCTTCGTTATTTTCACAACGCACGATCGGAACAATTTTGTCTTCCTGTACAGTGCCGATTTCTGCAGTCACTGTCAGGGGATTCAGGCAGCTGTCCTCACGCACTGCGAGCACATTGCTGTCGGTTTCTTCCGTGCCGACACCCCAGGGAAGCAGAATGATGTCGAGTGTGATTTTATCACCGGGACGGAACATGACCGTGCCGTAATCAAGTGTCAGCGCACCGACGGTCATATCCTTGTCGGAGCTGTCACGGAACAGCAGGGCAACATCCTGCTGTGCACCGTCCTTGACAACACTTGCATTCTTCACAAGCAGTGCAAAGTTCGCACCGAAGCGGTTTTCAAGCTGATATTCGGTTTCGTCGGTAATGTCAAAGAAGCCGAAATACGGACAATCGTCGCCGAGTGTGTAGTAAGCGGTCTTGTTGGTTGAAACATCCGTTACGGTCGGCTCGTTGTTTTCGTTGAGGTAGCCTGCCTTGTTGAAGGTTACAAATCTGCCGTCAAAATAGAACAGGTCGAAGTCCTTTTTGAAATCATCGAAGCAGATGTATTTGTCGAAGGTGATATCCACTGTGTAATAGGTGCGGTTTTCATCCTTCTGCGGGAATTCAACATGGCGCAGGGTGTAGGTATAAGAGCCGCAGTCGGACTGATAGGTGCTTGTGATATCGGAATAGGTCTGTCCGACGGAATCAATCTGTGTGTTTTTGATTTCTGACATCACATTCTGACCGAGCAGATTTCTGTAGTTGACAAATTTCAGAATACCGACGGAGTTGAACTGCGGCTGCTCGGGCCAGATGTTACCGCTTGCACCGCGGAAGTCAGGCAGCAGCCATCCGTCCTTGTCGCCGACGAAATAGGGTGCGATGCAGTTGGATTCCGTTGTGCCCGTGGAAAGGTGATAGTAGGACACATGGAATTCAATCGACGAGAGCTGCTTAAGCGGTGCATAGCCCCAGTTCTGATAGAGGTTCAACAGGGTAAAGGAGATATCCTCATTTGCCTTGAGTGCCAACGGAATGAAGCTGTCACCGTACTGACGGTCGATTGCGTTGTAGAAGGTGTCGCCGTAGTCACCCTGGAAATTCTTGCAGACCTGCACATTCACGGGAACGAGTGTCTGTGTGTCATCGAGCACTGCAGCAGCCTCAAGACAGCCGTTTCTGCCGTTTGAGCGCAGATAAATGTTGCGGTCATTACCGTCGCACTGAATCTGCACATCCGCAAAATAACGCATATCGGGGTTGTTGTAGGCTGTGGTGAAATCCGTGCCGTCCATCTGCAGGGTGTATGTACCACGCAGTGCTTCATAGCCGAGGTAAACGGCATTGGCATTGTCCCCTGTGATGGTGATGCCCTGCAGGGGATTGCGTTCAAGCATTGCTTGCTTTGCAACAACAGCAAAATCATGCTCGCTTGTTGTGAAAATGCGATAGCCGCAGGTGATTTCGTTGAGGCTGTAGCCGCCTGTTTCGTCACACTTGTTCAGCCCCGTGCCGGGTGTGTAGGACGCATACTGTGTGACGGTGTAATTCTTTTTGTCCTTGGCAATTACCACACGGTCTGTGCTGCCGTCTGCAGGGATGATGAATGCAACAACACCTGCATTTTTAATGTCGAATGCAGCATATTCCACACTGTAAGCATCCACACCGTCTGTGGTGTCATGCAGGCCGTGCTTGTCCTTGATCTGCACCGCATTGACGGACGAAACGGGAATGCTTACGACCGTACCGAATTCCGTCAGATTCTGTGTGGCTTCTGCAGCAAGCAGTCTGACCTGCTGATACAGCTTGTCGCCGTACAGGTGATAGGTCTTGTCAACCTTGAAGTCAACATCCTTTTTGGTAAGTGTTGTGTAGTCAAACTCACGCACATTGCATTCGTAGTAATAAATGCCGAGTCTGTTGGTGTTGACTCTGCCGTTGGAGCGGGATGCGGAAGAATAATAGGTTTTTCCGCCACCGTCGGTGTAGAAGGTGTCAAACGAATCTGCAACAAAAATATTGCCGTCTGTGTCGGCAAGGGTCGCAAAATTGCTGCCCTTGTCGGTCAGCTCGTGGGTCAGCACCATATTTGCGTTCTGCATACGGTAAGCACTGCGGTCTGCATCGGTGTAGAATGCCTGTGCCTTGTTCTGCATCTCGTTTGCATAGAGAATGCTGTTGTCGAGTGTTGTATCACCTGCAATGCTGTTCACGATTTCTACCTCTTCCTTTTCGGTCGGCAAGGTCACGACCGTGCCGAACAGATTTGCGATCAGTGTGACGATTGCGCACAGAATGGGAAGAATGACATGTTTGATAATCATTTGCAAAACCTCTTTCCGTTTTGTTATTCGTATCTCGGCAGCTCAACGATCATCGGAGCAATGCCGAAATGCGGCAGGAAAACATGCAGAATATCTGCGGTTCTGATTTTGAGGGTGCTTGTGTTTTTGCAGGGATGGAAGCCGATGAATTCGCTGTCAAGCAGATCCTTGTCGATGCTTAAAGACACACGGTGCTCCTTGTCGTTCATCAGGCCCAGCACACTGACCGAGCCCGGCGTAAGGCCCAAAAGCTCTTGCATGTGTGTTTCATCGGCAAAGGACAAACGGGAGGAGCCGATCTGCTTGGAAAAATCCTTGGTTTTGAATTTTTTATCACCGGGCATCAGCAAAAGGTGAAAATTTGTCTGCTGCGAATTGCACAGAAACAGATTCTTGCAGATGCCAACCTGCAAAACCTTTTCAATTTCAAGGCAAAGCTCAATGGTGTCTGCACGGTCATGGTCAACGCCCGTGTAGGGAATATTCAGTGCATCCAACAGCTCATAAACGGCCGTTTCAACAGCCGTGCGGTCGGTGCAGTCGGGTTTGCTTGTAAAAAGCTCGTTATTTATGTTCATTCAGTTGTGTTCTCCGTTTTTGTTTTTAAATCGGCGGCAAATTGCTCAATGCGCTTCATGCGGTGGTGAAGCCCCGATTTGGTCAGGCTTTCGCTCAGCAGCGGTAACAGGGCTGTGGTGGAAAGCTCGGGGTTGTCCAGGCGCACCTGTGCCAGCTCACGCAATTCCTTTGGCAGATTGTCAAGTCCCACCGTGTCGCGGATTTGGGTGATGGCCTCCCTCTGTGCGGCTGAGCTGATGACGGCGCGCTTTGCATTTGCATTTTCAAAATTGCACTTGCGGTTGACGCGGTTGCGGATGTCCTTGATGACCTTCGTGCCGATGAATTCCATGTAAGCCTCGTTGCCGCCCATGTGACCGATGGTGTCTTCAATTTCCTCACTGCTCTTGAAATAAAGCACGGGAATGGAATTTCTTTGCGTTTTGCGCGGTGAAAGGTCAAATTCATCAAACAGCTTTGCAAATTGCTCGCAAAGCGGAGCAGACGAAACGGAAAATTCAAGGTGATAATCCTTGTTCGGGTCCGTGACCGTGCCGCAAGCCATGAATGCACCGCGCAGGAATGCACCGAAGCAGCATTCATTCTGCAAATTTGCAAGATTGATGATCTTGCGTGGATTGCGTGCATCCAGACCCAAATTTTCCAATATTTTCATGCGTTGCTCGGCATTGCGCACCGTAACCTGATAATATCCGCCCGGTGTTTCCTGCAGGTCGGCAACCTGCCCCGAAAGCAACGCAACGGCGTCGCAGTAGGAAGCTGCAACGCCGTTATGCTCGGTTAAAAGTGAGATTTCGGAGGCCGAAAAGGCGCGTCCGAAGAGTAAAAGACCATAGCCGCACGCAACCGCACAGCAATCGGAATTCTGTATCTCTGATAATTCTGTTTTTAAATTTTTAGCAAATGACATAATTGTTAAAATATGATTTACGGCAAAAATACGACTTCGGGCTCCAACAGAACACCGTGTTCTGCCTGCACCGTTTCTTGTATCACTTTCATCAGGTCCTTGACATCCTGCGCCGTGGCATTGCCTGTGTTGACCACAAAGCC
>JAZOWJ010000063.1:0-7894 GCA_045659125.1 Acutalibacteraceae bacterium | reverse complement strand
AGCCGGAGCAGCTTGTTCGGTTCTGACTGCAAATGAAGTATTGGACGAGTTGGGAATCCCCGCCGCTTACAGCGTGGTTAGCATTTATACCGATGTTGATGCAAACAACACACTAATTGCGAAAGAACTGCAAGTATTGGGGCTTGATTATCCCAATATGACATTTGAAAATTGGTCAAGTGTTGTTAGGACGTATAAAATCTACAATCTGCTTGTGGCTATTTTCGCTGTAACATTTATGGTCATACTAACAGTAGTAACCTTTACGATGCTTCTAATTCAGCTTGTTATTAAGACAAGATTAAGCCTTTCGACATATACGCTTTATCGAATCAACGGCTTGAGTTTCCGAAAACTAATAGCATCTTTGCTACTACAGTTAGTAGCGGTTTTTACCATCGGAGCTATATTATCAGCACCAATGACATGGCTGATAATAATTAATATTTCAAGTACAATAACGTATTACTTTACGCAAAGTGATTATCTGTTCGTTGTACTAAGCGTGTTTGTGCTTATGGTTGTTTCGTTTATTCCAAGTTTAGTAATACTGTATAAGCGAAAGGACAACATTATAATAGACTAAAAATTTTTGAGCAAGATGGATTCATATAGTAGAAAACAGGTGGTTTTCTGTAACCACCTGTTTTTGTTATCAATTGAAAATTAACTCCTCACTCACAATCTCCTTTGCTCGTTCTTGAATATTTCCCGTTCTCTGCACCCATTCCATCTGATTATCTTCTTTCAGTTTTTCGGTAACACTCTCTGCCTCTTTCATCTGCTCGACAAGTGTATTAAACATTTGCTGTGCCTGAGTATTAATATCAGCAAGATACTGCCATAGTTTTCCTTCAGTGAGTAAAGTTGTGAATACCACTTTCTTGTGTTTGAGAAGATAATCTTTATGTAACATTCCCCATTTACCGAGGGTGATATTCGCTTCTTCGGGTGGGAGTATAAGGTTAGGTATGTTATAGTCACCAACTCGTCTATATTCAATATTCATTTCGTTCATCCTTTCGTATTTTCAATAAATGTATCATATGTAAATTTTGCTCCGAGTCTAAATCCTGATATAAAACTGTTAGAATTGCTGATAGTTGAAAACTCGATACAAGCATTTGCATAATTGAGAAACAGTTCTTTTTCCTTGCCATTCAGCCTTGTGGTGAGTTGCTCTTCCTTTTCAGTCAATTTACTGAGCTTCTTTTTGAGCGTTGCTGACAGTTCAGAATTCAGCTCCTGCGGTTCAATATTGCCGTAATAAAACTCTTCAATGATATTAGTCATGATATCACCACACTTAATCTTTGCACTTATCAATGATTTTAATGAGTAGGTCATCAATATCCTCTGTAGGTAAATTTTCAGACAAGAGCATATTGCGAAACTCGTTCATTCCGTTGATAAGCAAATTACATTCAAAATCTGTGAACTTAATTTTAGTTTTTCTTTCCATAACAAAACCTCCTGTTACTTGGTAATTTCATTTTACCTTATAACAGGAGGTTAGTGGAATGTGCAATTCATTTTCGGTATCCGCTACCGAAATTATTGATGTATAGTGTTGGATAAATGTTATCAGAAATAAACAAAAAATCCGAACGCTTCACCAATCGGTAAAATGTTCGGATTATTTGTTTCTGGTGGGAGAAGGTGGATTCGAACCACCGAAGTCACTGACAACAGATTTACAGTCTGCCCCCTTTGGCCGCTCGGGAATTCTCCCATATTCGATTTTACACTCTACACCCTGTTGAAAAAGGTGGAGCTGGTGGACGGACTCGAACCCCCGACCTGCTGATTACAAATCAGCTGCTCTACCAACTGAGCTACACCAGCGTGTAGGCTTTGCGCTGAACGCAAGTGATAATATAGCACATAAATATGCGTTCGTCAAGCCCTTTTTTGAAAAATTTTAAAAAAATAAGTAATTATTTAAATTTTTTTTCGAGTTTCGGGAAAAGCGGTGAAAAATCGAAGCATTTGTCGATCAATTTTCCGCAGCCTGCAATGATGGGTGCGTTGGCAAGGGTCAGGATGATGGTGCCGATGCCGATTCCCTCAAAGCCCTTGAACAGCACGAGGGTGAGTGTGACAGAAATAATCAGGCAGCCTGCGTCAAAAATATATTTTACTTTTTCATTGGGCCTGTTGAAAACGGTTGCACATTCGGTGACAAACAGCTCATAAATCTGCAACGGCAGATAGGTGCGGAAGAAAAACGCAATGGCGAGAGCGGTTATGACACCGCCTGCAACGAAGGCTGCAATGCGCGCAGGCATTTGCTCAAAGGGCTGCGCACCGCCGAGCAGAAGCAGCATCAGGTCAAGCGCCTTGCCGTAAATCACAGCGGTCAGGAAGCACAAAAAGTATTTGAGCCTGATTCTGCGCACAACTGCCAGCATCACCAACAGCAGCACACCCTGAAAGCAATATTCCGTTGTGCCCAAGGTGTACGACGGGAAAAACTCGGATATTTTTGCATGCAGGATATACGGCGGTGCAGCAATCATCGATACACCGAAGTCGGATTTGATGGTCAGTGCCACACCAAAAGCACAAAGAAAGATGCCGCAAATCCATGCAGCTTCCGCAAAGCGGGGAATTTTTTTCATAATAATCTCTTTTCCTTGTTTTTGTAAAAGCATCCGGCATTCAGCCGCGATGTTCAATATTATAACGACTCTGTATGGAATTGTCAATGCGACAAATATTCTTGTGTAAAAGAAAAAACATATTATATATGCCGTATATTTATCGCCGCCTTGACACATCTGCAGGAAAGGCTGCGATTTGCTGTTGACAAAAAATTTTCAAGGTAGTAAAATAATTATAAATAAGAAATTTGGAGGGATATCCATGAAGCATTGTTCCAAACCCCTTGCAATTGCCCTTGCTGTTTTATTTTTGATACAATCCTTTTTTGTTTCTTCCTTTGCGGCATTTGATGATCAATCGATGACGCAGGACGAATGGAATGCACTTTATGCAGACCTTCGTGACGAAAACACCCTGCCCACACTGTGCGTCGGTGCGGATGAAACGCAGCTGAATATCTGCTGGCATGCCGACAAGGATACTGCACAGCCGATTGTCCGCCTTGCGAAGAATGCGGAAATGACCGATTATGTTTCGTTTACGGGTGAAGCAACCCCTGCCGAAAATGATGAGCAGCTTGTTTGCCGTGTCACCATGACAGGCATTGAGGAAAACACGGTTTACTATTATCAGTGGCTTTCTGACGAAGGCTGGAGTGCGCCCTGTAAATATGAATCCAAGGGCTTCGACAGCTTCAAGATGATGCTCATCGGTGATATTCAGATCGGCGGTCAGTCCACCGACAACCCTGAAGAACAGTCGAGAATCGGCTATGTATGGCAGAGTGTGCTCGACGAGGCGCTCACCGAAAATCCTGACATCAGCTTCCTTCTGTCCCCCGGTGACAACACCTCGACAGGCAATGCAGCCGACGAATGGCAGACCCTGCTGATGCCTGCCTACACAAGAAATCTGCCCATGGCTCTTGCCATCGGCAACCATGACAAAAAGGGTATGATGTATGAATACTACACCCACATGCCCAACGAATTTTTCGGAAAATATTTTACAGGTCTTGACCGTGATTTCTGGTTCCGCTATGGTGATGTACTTTTCCTTGTGTTTGATTCCTGCTCGGGTTCGGCTGCAGACCACAAGGCCATGGCTGCCGAAGCGGTGGAAGCCAATCCCGATGCAAAATGGCGCATCGGTGTGATGCATCAGGGACTTTTTGCACCCGGCATTGCGGCACTTGAGCCTGAAACCGGCATTCTGCTGAATGCGGTTTTTCAGCCCATCTACGAAATGTATGATCTCGATATCGTCTTTACGGGACACACCCACATGCAGGGTCGTTCGCATTTTATCAGCAACGGTCTTGTGGTCGGCAAAGCCGAAAGCGGTGCAACCTGCACCGATCCCAACGGCATCATTTATCTCAACACCAATGCCTGCTGTGATCAGGGCTCCATGGAAGACATGAGCAAGTGGCCGCACACGGCCTATGCCTTTGAGGATGCAGATGTGACCACCTATTCCACGATTGAGTTTACCTCTGACACCATGGCGGTCAAAACCTTCCGCGGTGACAACAGTGAGCTGCTCGACAGCATCACCATTGAAAAAACCAAGAGCTTTGAGGACGGAAAAATCAGGCTCACCATCCGTTCCTTGTTCTATAAAATCGTGGAAGTGCTCGGTTTGATCTATCTGAAAATCGACGAAATTGCCGTTGCCATCCGTGGCGGACATTTTTAAACAGAAATAAAATACAAAAGCCGCCTGATGTGCTGTCGGGCGGTTTTGTTTTCTGTTTCAACGCCACTGTCTTGACAATGAATGAGCAAGGCTGTAAAATAAACATATCACACAAAAAGGAACGCAAAAAAATGAGCACTAAAACTTATATGCAGAGAATAGAATTCGATCGGGCATTGCAAAGCCTGAAAAGCTCTTTTGCCCTGTTGGGAAAAAATGCAGGCTGCAATCTTCGCTTGTGCGGCAAGGTGGTGCTGCTTGTCTTTTTTATCAACGATAACGAAAGCCAATGGGATGCAAAGGCTGAAGGCGATGCCATTGAAATGCTTCGTTCTTCCTGCCTGAAGCTGATGAGCGACAGCAAGCTCGGCAGGGAAAAGCTGCAGATTGCATACGCACACTGTCAGTTCACAGTTCCGTATGAGGTCAATCGTGATACCATTACGGCCTGCAAAAGCGATGTGCTGAAAAAGTTCGGTTATGAATCGGTAGAGGCCTATCAGAAGCATTATAAAGAAAAATTTGAGCGCAATGAGGTTGCCATTGCCTTTATGTTCAACAAGTCCTTCCGTTCTTATGCCTACTCTGCAGACAAGCCTGCAAGCTGCACCGAGGAGGACGAGGTGCCCTACGGTGATGAGTTTTCGGTTGTGTCCTTCCGCAACGATGACCTGTCGGGCTCCGAAAAGACCTTTTTGCATGAGCTGATGCATCAGTTCGGTGCAATCGACTACTATTATCCCGACACAATCAAAGAAAAAGCGGCTGAATTCCTGCCCGACAGCATCATGGACAGCGGTACGGTCATTGATGACCTGACAAGGTACATCATCGGTTGGGATGAAAACCCGTCGGATGCGGCCTATGATTTTCTGGACGCAATCCGCTCGGTCACAGCCAAGGATGTCGAAAATGCCCGTCGTGAGCAGTGGGAATCAACTGAAGCATGACCACCGCCCTGCAACAGCTCGCAATAATATAATGAAGAGGTACATATATGCTTTTAAAATATGATTATATCGGTGATCAGATTCTTGTGAATCTTCCCGACAATGAATACTGGGAGCTTCGTTTCAAGCTTTTTAATGATGAAGGCTGTGAGGATTATAATCTGTATCTGATTTATCGTGACAAGGAAACGGAAATCCGCGAAACGGAATACTGGACACGGGGTCGCCCTGCTTTGCCTTATCACGCGGTCGGTGCACTTTATGAGGAAATCGTTGTTGTTATCAGCCAACGTCTTGCCGCTGACCCGACCCTGAAAATCATAGATATCAAAGCCATTGAAAGCGAGCTTATCAAACAGAAATACGAAAAGCTCTGGAGCGAGAAAAATTATATCACCATCGACAGTGGCGGTAACTGGTAATTTCAGCACTGCACGTTTTTTGACAATCACAAACCGTATTCTGCATCTGCGGAATACGGTTTTTTTATCACAGCAGGGTGCTGTTGTGTCTGTTTTTTTGTGAAGAGTCAAAAAAGTGTTGTACAATCATCGGTTTTGTTATAAAATGAAGCTGTAAAAGCAAAATGCGCAAAGGGATGAAAACAATTTTATTATAAGAAAGGGTGTCAGCATGAGATTATTACAGCCTGCACTGTACAGTGCACCGTGCATCAAAAGAATCGAAAAGCCCGTGCTTACCAAGGACGATATTCCTTACGATGCTTCCCTCATTTTCAATGCAGGTGTTGCAAAATATAACGGAAAATATGTCATGGTGTTCCGTAATGACTACGGTCCGACCGAGGAAACCTATCCCGCGGTGAAATTCAGAACCTCACTCGGGGTGGCAACAAGCGAGGACGGTATTCATTGGACGGTCAGCGAAAAAACCATTTTCGACAACAAAAATCTTCTGCCGACGGATGAATTAAAAAGATTTTACGACCCGCGAATCACCATCATAGACGGTAAGCCCTATCTTTGCATGGCTATGGATACCGCCCACGGTGTGCGTGGCTGTATTGCCGAAGCCGCCGAGGATTTTTCATCGTTCAATATCATCAGTGCATCTGTTCCCGATAACCGCAATATGGTGCTGTTTCCCGAGAAAATCAACGGCAAATATGTCCGTCTGGAGCGTCCGTTTCCCGTTTATTCAAGAGGCAGGGATCGCTTTGACCTGTGGCTTTCCAATTCTCCCGACCTTGTGTTCTGGGGTGAAGCCGAGCTGGTGCTCGGCGTGGAGGATGTGCCCTATGCCAACGATAAAATCGGTCCTGCATCACCGCCCGTTAAAACCGAAAAGGGCTGGCTGACCTTGTTTCATGCCGTGGATATTGACGACACAAGAGGCAAAAACGGTTGGGAAAAGACCTGGAAAAAGAGATATTGCGCAGGCATTATGCTGCTCGATCTCAATGATCCGTCCAAGGTCATCGGCATGAGCAAGCTGCCTCTCATTGCCCCTGAAGCATATCACGAAACCGAAACGGGCTTCCGTCAGCAGGTTATTTTCCCCGGCGGCATGATTCTTGAGCCCGACGGAGAAGTGAAAATCTATTACGGTGCATCCGACACCGTTGAGTGCCTTGCTACGGCACATGTGGACGACCTGCTTGCCCTTTGCACCGAATCGCGCAAATGAAACCGTCAATAAAAATTGACAAAAGGGGAAGATTAAAATGAAAAATAAAGTTCTGAAAGCGATTTCGTTCACCGCTATCGGCACGGCAGGTGTTTTTGCCTTTCAAAATCAGGTTCGCAAATATCTTGCGGACGAAAGCAACAAACGAAAACTGCAGGATCAGGGTGACAGATTTGTGCAGGCAGTTGTGAAAAAACTTGCCGACAGGGTCTGCGACCACACGATTCCCACCGCTGAAAACTATGAAAACAAAGGCTTTCTTGCAGGTAATGTGCAATTTTTGCAGCAGCCTGCCGCAGATGCCGGATGGAAAGTCGGCTTTGCCAAAGGCAATATCATTCCTGAAAATGCGGACGGAGAGCTGTATGTCGGCGGATATCTTGTGTTTCCACCCAACAAGGTCAGCGGTTTTATGACCGACCAGCTCATCCGTGTGATTGCGATTGAAGACGGATCCGACAGAGGAATTCATGTTTTTGCCGTCATCGACTGTATCGGCATTTCGAGTGCAGATGTGCGGGAGATCCGTCTGCGTTTGCAAGAGCTGATCGAAACACACAACATCCTTTCTCTGAACATCAGTGCCACCCATTGCCACTCGGGCGTTGATACCATGGGACTGTGGGGAGATCTGATTGAGGCGGTCAAAAACAATCCGAAAGCCTTGCGCAACAACAGCCCCGAAAAAATTGTGAACGGGAAAAATCCTGCATTCATGGAGCATCTTTACACGGTTGCACAAAATGCGATCACGGATGCCGTGCAGAATATGAAACCTGGTATTCTGTCATTCACCGTCGCGGATGCATCGGCCTTCTCTCGTGACAAGCGTGCTCCTTTGGTAAAAGATGACCTTCTGACCGCCCTGCGCTTTGTGCCCGATGACGGTTCTAAGACTCTGTATGCGGTTTTCTTTGCAGCACATCCTGTTTGCTACGGAAGCCGTCAGACCGTTGTCAGTGCCGATTTTCCGTATTATATGTGCCGTGAACTCG
>JAZOWJ010000062.1:0-3025 GCA_045659125.1 Acutalibacteraceae bacterium | reverse complement strand
ACAATGCATCAAAATCCTGCCATGTGTATTCACGAAGCCGCAGGCGTTGGGTTTCAAGTATTATTCTCATTTTTTTATCAGCTGCACGACACATTCGACATGGTCAGTGTGGGGGAACATGTCAACGGGTTGAATTTTTTTGACGGCATAGCCTTTTTTAACAAACAGTAGCAGGTCACGGGCAAGGGTTTCGGGGTTGCAGGACACATAGACGATTCTGTCGGGTGCGAGCTTTGCGGCTGCATCGATGAACTGCGGTGTGCTGCCGGCTCTCGGCGGATCCATCAGAAGCACATCACAGTGCTCACCGTTTTCGGCGGCTTCACACAAAAATTCGGTTGCATCCGCACAGACAAAGCGGATGTTTTTCATTTCGTTGAGCTTTGCGTTGACAATGGCATCCTTAACAGCCTGCGGATTGCTTTCGACACCAACAACATTGCCTGCGGTTTTGGCGGCAATCATGCCGATGGTACCGACACCGCAATAGGCATCGACCACGGTTTCGTTACCCGTCAGGCACGCATATTCCATGGCGGTGTTATAAAGAATTTCCGTTTGTACGGGGTTGATCTGATAGAAGGATTGTGCGGAAATGCGGAATTTCAGTCCGCAGAGAATGTCTGTAATATAGCCGTCCCCGTAGAGCACGGTCTGCTTTTCACCGAGAACGAGCGAAGTAAAACGATCGTTTACATTGTGGATAATGGTTGTAATTTCGGGATGTGCCTTACGCAGTGCGGAAATGAAGCTGTTTTTGCCCGGAAACATGGGGGTTGCAGATACCAAAACCACCATGACCTCCCCCGTTGCAAATGCCCGTTTGACGAGCACATGGCGAAGAAAGCCTGTGCGGTTGAATTCATTGTAAGCGGTCAGTTTGAAGCCCTTGAGCAATTTACGGACGGTAACAATAATTGCATCCGCTTTTTCATCCTCCAACAGGCAGGAATCAACCTTTACAATGCGATGTGAGCCCGATTGGTAAACACCCGAAATAATCTGTCCGCTTCTTGTGGTGCCGAATGCCGCCTGCACCTTATTGCGGTAGTGAAACGGATGCTCCATACCGACAATTTCCTTTACATGGCAGAATTTGCCGAGAAGCTTGATGACCTTTGCCTGCTTGAAGGACAGCTGACGGGGATAATCCATATTCAGAATCTGGCAGCCGCCGCATTTGCCTGCAGCAGGACACATTTGTTTTTTATCAGACATGCTTTCACCTAAAAAACGGACGACGGAAATCCGCCTCCCGTATCATGTAATAAAATTATTCGCCCTTCATGCCGACGAGTTCCTGAGATCCTTCATAAGCAATAACGGAAAGCTTGACGGAATCGTAGATAGCGGATGTGATGTCGTCTTCGGTAACACCGAGAGAAGCAGCCCACTTGCGGTCGATCCATGTATTCATGCACATGATGTCTGCAAGAGCAACGGGATCCACACCGCCTTCGATGCCACGATCTGCATATTCTTTTCTCATTGTCAGACCGAATGCCTGGAACATCCACTTTGCAATGTGAACGATCTTTCTGCCGGGCTTGCCCATAGCTGCATGAACGATGGAAAGGAACTGATCCCAGGTCAGGTTGTAGAAGCCGATGGGATAGCACCAGCCGCCCTTGTTCTTTTCAGCTGCACCGACAATAGACTGTGCAACCTGACGGACAGTCAGCATGGTGGTACCGCCTGCGGGATACATGGTAACGGGCTTCATGCGTGCAAGCTGTTCAATGAGGATAACCCAGACAGGCTTTCTGCCGGGCTGTGTGCCGAAGATGTAAGGAAGCTCAAGAACTGCAACGTCCATGGTGCCGTCCTTTGCAAAGGAAACAGCAACATTTTCCTGTTCAACACGGCTGCGGATGTAGGGATGCTTCTTGGTGAGCTCCATTTCGGGGAAATGCTTTGCAAAATATGCAAAATAAGAACCGAGAATAACAGCATGCTTGATGCCGACTTCCTTACCGAGGGTGAGGAAACGACGGACAGGCTCAATGTTGTACTTCTTGTAAGCATCGTAAACGGGTGCGGGGAATTCAACACGCTCGTCAACGCCTGCAGCAAAAACAAAGGTATCGCAGCCCTTCATCATTTCCTTGAGCTCATCATCGCTCATGTCGAAATAGTTACCCCATACAAGCTCCATTTCTTCGGGGATGGGAGCGCCCTGCGGAAGAGGAGGAAGTGCGATGGACTTGACAGTGTGACCTCTGTCAATAAAAAGCTGTGCTGCTGCGGAGCCGAGAAGTCCGGTGCCGCCGATCATGAATACGTTCATTTTCTTTTCTTTCCTTTCTGTATTGATTTATATAATCAATTTTTATTTGACATAGTTCTGAACATTGACGGAGTGCTCATCCAATGTTCTTGCAGTGTACATATTGCCGTTGGGGTCATGGCAGAAGTAGTAAAGGTCGGTATCATCGGGATGCAATGCTGCATAAATGGCATCTCCGCCGGGGTTACAGATGGGACCGATGGGAAGACCGACACACTGATAGGTGTCATAAACCTCAAGCAATGCATTCAGCTGAGCTTGATTCATAAGACCTGCATCAATCTTTGCAATGTAATCCTGTGTGGAGTCGCACTGCAGAATACGAAGCGAATCCGAATCAAGACGGTTGTGCAGAATGGAGGAAATGGTGTACATCTGGTTTGCGTCGCTGGCTTCCTTCTGCAGAATAGAGGCAAGGGTGATGACCTCGTCAATGGTCATGCCGAGTGCTTCGGCTTCATCCTCGTATTCTTCGATCCACTTGGATGCAAAGTTATTCAGGAAGCGGTTGATAACACTGTTAACATTTTCACCGAGGTAGAATTCATAGGTATCGGGATACATATAGCCTTCCAGCACACGGTATCTCATCTGCGCATCGGTGATGGAGTTGAGGAAATCAAAGGTTTCGGGGAACTCGTATGTTGCGATGGCATTGTAGAGAACATTCTTTGCGGAAATAACCTTTTCGCTGTAAAGCTTTTCAGCAATCTGGTCAATGGTATAGCCTTCGGGGAA
>JAZOWJ010000061.1:0-3372 GCA_045659125.1 Acutalibacteraceae bacterium | reverse complement strand
GCTTCCGCAATATTTGCAACGCAAATATATCACACGCGAAGCGTATATCACCACACCACAGGTGTGATATCATTCGCCCCATCGGGGCGTATATCATTTATGGTTTATGCAATAAACCATAATTTATCACCCGTTGCTGATTTTCGCATAGTATGAACTGCGGAAGTGTGTTCTTCCGTGATTGCTTGAAAAAAGGAGGCAATTATGGCCAAGTATCAATATTTTTGCGATGCAGGCAGCCCTGATTTCTTCGACGGTATGCAAACCAACATTGTGCGTAACACAGAAAACGGTTGCGGTTGCGGCTGCAGCAGACGCAGCACACCCGGAATCGGCTGCTCGGATTGCTGTTGGGGCGGCTGTGTGCCGTGCTGTCCGACAGGACCGACAGGTCCGACAGGTCCGGTTGATCCCACTATCGGTCCTACGGGTCCGACGGGTCCCACAGGTCCGACCGGCCCGACAGGTCCTACGGGTGTAGCCGGCGCCATCGGTCCCACAGGTCCCGCAGGTGCAGACGGTGCTGTCGGTCCCACAGGTCCTGCAGGTGCAGACGGTGCTGTCGGTCCCACAGGTCCTGCAGGTGCTGACGGTGCTGTCGGTCCCACAGGTCCTGCAGGTGCAGACGGTGCTGTTGGTCCCACAGGTCCTGCAGGTGCTGACGGTGCTGTTGGTCCCACAGGTCCCGCAGGTGCTGACGGTGTGACACCGACCTTCACCATCGGAACGGTGACCACAGGTGCGCCCGGCACGGATGCGGTTGTGACCATCACGGGCACTGCCCCTGACTATGTTCTCAACTTCACCATTCCGCAAGGCCCGACAGGTCCTGCCGCATAATAAAAAAAGCCGCAGCAGATGAAAAATTTGCTGCGGCAATACTGTATATCTGGAGATATTTTATGTATAAATATTCAGTTTATGTATATGCAATATGCAAAAACGAGCTGCAATTTGCGCCTCGCTGGTATGCAAGCGTGCAGGAGGCAGACGGCATTATTGTGCTCGACACAGGCTCAACGGACGGCACGCCTGAGTTTCTGGAGCGCTGCGATAAAGTCAGTGTTTTTCGCGAAACCATTTCGCCGTGGCGCTTCGATGTGGCACGCAACCGCAGCCTTGACAGAGTGCCGCACAGCGCGGACATCTGCGTTTGCCTTGACCTTGACGAGGTGCTGCAGGCAGGCTGGAGGGAAAAGGTTGAAGCCGCATGGAGCAGCGGTGCAGGACGGCTCAAATACCGATATACCTGGAATTTCAACGAGGACGGCAGTGAGGGGACCGTGTTCTGGATCGACAAAATCCATGCCCGAAACGGGTATCGCTGGGTGCATCCCGTGCATGAGGTGCTGCGTTGGGTGGGCACACCCGAGCCGCGTTCGGTTTTTGCAGAAGGGGTGCAGGTGGATCACCATGCAGACAACCAAAAGCCGCGCTCACAATACCTTCCCCTGCTGGAGCTTGCCGTAAAGGAAAAGCCGCTTGATGACCGCAACGCGCATTATCTCGGTCGGGAATATTTTTTTTACAAGCGATGGGATGATTGCATAAATATGCTTAAACATCATCTGCAGCTTCCCACAGCGACATGGGCTGATGAACGATGTGCATCCATGCGTTACATAGCCCGTGCATATGCCGCCAAGGGGGAGCAGGAGCAGGCCGAGCAATGGCTTCTGCGTGCCTGCGCAGAGGCACCGCATCTGCGTGAGCCGTGGCTGGAGGCGGCGCAGCTTTATTATGCCGAGCAAAATGCACTTGCCTGTGCGTTTGCCTGCGAAAGATGCATTACAATAAAGGAACGGCCGACCACCTACATCACGCAGGCCGAAGCCTGGGGCAGCCTGCCGTGGGATCTTTTGAGTGTTTCGCTGTGGCGACTCGGACAAAAGGAAAAAGCACTTGCCGCCGTTTGCAAGGCAGAGGAGCTGTCACCGCAGGATGAAAGAATCCGAAAAAACCGTGAATATATGGAAGAAAATATATAGTAAATAATAAATTGACACCGCAGTGTGTTTTTGCTAAAATGGAATACAGCTAAAAAAAAGGAGAAAAGAAAATGAAAACAGCCAAAAAAATTGCCATCGGCATTGGTTCCGTTGTGCTTGCGGGAGCCGTTGTTTTTGCAGGCATTTTCCTTGCACCCTATGCAGGCTACAAAAGCAATCAGCGTGCCATTCTGACCGAAACACCTGCCGACACCGACACCATCCGCGTTATGAGCGCAAATGTGCGCTGCGTGAGCCCGACGGATCTTTTTGAAAAAAGCTGGTTTAACCGTGCTGCCCTGCTGATGGACTGCATCGAGGAGCAGGCACCTACCGTCATCGGCTTTCAGGAGGTAAGCGCCGTGCACTACAAATACCTGTGCAGCAGCCTGCCCTCTTACGATTCGCAGATTACCTATCGTGACAACTCACCCACGGCAGAGGGCTGTCCGATTTTCTACCGCACAGACCTCTACAGACTCATCGACAAGGGCACCTTCTGGCTGAGTGAAACACCCGACGAAATGAGCAAGTCATGGGGCTCTGCCTTTAACCGTGTTTGCGGCTATGTAATTCTCGAAACCTTGTCCGACAACACCCGATTTGTGGTGTTCAACACGCATCTAGACCATGTCAGCGAGGAGGCACGCATCAACGGTATCGGAGTTGTGCTTGACAAGATTGAGCAGTTCGGCGGCATTCCTGCTGTTCTTATCGGCGACATGAACGCAAAGGAGGGCACACCGACCTACCTTGCGGCCACCGAGGATTTTGCGGATGCCCGTTACGAAACCGAAAACACAACGGACGCCTGCACCTACCAGAATTGGGGTGCACAAAGCAAGATCATTGACTATTGCTTCGTATCCAAGGATGCATTCACCGTCAATCGCTTCCATGTTGTGACCGACACCTTTGACGGTGCACATCCAAGTGACCACAATCCGCTTTGCATTGATCTGACAATCAAATAAATTATGGTTTAGCAGCTTTGCCGCTAAACCATAAGAATGCAAAATGCAAAATGCAGAATGCAAAATTATCGGGTCGCTTCGCTCCGATTATAGAGTATGAAGAAATTTGCATAAAAAAATAGCACAATTTTAAATACTTGCAAACTATTTTACATGACATTGCGTGTGCAGAATCAGTGCAAACTAAAATTTAAAATAGCAAAACCAAAAATTACATCGTCTATAATGGCAACGCGGTACGGGTTCAGCACATCGGTAAGTCGGGAGGCTCAGCACATCGGTAAGCCCAGGTTCAGCACATCGGTAAGCCATCAGGTATAATGGACACGAAAGAGGTGGACATTATGCCATGGAAGGAAACCGATAAAATGGAACAAAAAGAAATGTTTATCAAAGAAATGCTGAAAGCG
>JAZOWJ010000060.1:0-13147 GCA_045659125.1 Acutalibacteraceae bacterium | reverse complement strand
TGGCTTTGAGCCCACACAGACTGCACGGCTTTGGCTCGGCGAGAGCACCTACAGCGATTCGGGCACTCTGCTTTCCCTTGAGGTGGGAAACATCACAGTATCGGGAGCACAGCTGCGCAGTGCATTCGGGCTGCGCAGTGCGGCCGTGGATGTAATTTATGAGGACGGAGAGTTTATTCTCACTGCCAAGGGCTACGGCCACGGTGTCGGCATGAGTCAATACGGCGCACAGCAGCTGGCACTGCAGGGAAAAAGCTGGCAGGAAATCATCAGACACTATTACACAGGGGCACAAATACGGCAAAGGGGATAAGTGCAAAAAAAGCACTGCACACAAGAAAACGCCTTTTCCGTACCGCGGCGACCGTTTTCGATTCGTCCGTTTCCGAGCGCATACAACGGGCTTCACAGGGACATATAATCTTTTTTGCTTTATGAAAATGCAGTTTCCTATAAAGAAATGAACCGTCCTCACACAGAGGACGGTTCCGGCTTTTTACGGATTATTATTCTTCGTCTTTGCGAAGTCTCTTGACGCTGACAAAAGCAGCACCCGAGAGAAGAACAACAGCAGCAACAGGTGCCAGGGTGTTCACAAGACCTGTGTTGACAGAGTAAACAAGCACCTCGGTGTAGGTTGCAGTGCAATCCTTGCACTTATATTCAATGTAGCCGTTGGCACTTGCGGTGGCAGCAACCTTTTTGCTTTCCTGCCAGGTGTGCTTGCCGTTGGCAGCTGCATCCTTTTCCTGTGTTGCGTTGCAGTTCTTACATTTATAGATGTCCTTGCCTGCCTTGGAGCAGGTAGCGGTGGTGGAGTCAAGCTTATAGTCATGACCTGTTGCACTGGTGGAGGTCTGTTCCTTCAGAATCAGTCCGCAGACCTTGCACTTGCTGCCTTCGGTCTTGCCGCCCTTGGTGCAGGTTGCAGCCACTGCGGGAATTTTTTCTGCGGTGCACTCTTCGGTCTTTGTCTTGTTGCAAACGGTGCACTTGACAGTGTGCTTGCCATCCTTGCCGGTTTCGGTCTTTACAAAGGTATGAGCTTCTTCTTTGGTTTCGGTGGTGTTGCACTTTGTGCAGATGTAGGTCACGGTGTGCTTGTCATCAGTAGAGGTGATTTCTGCGTCCTTGTCGATTTCAAGGCTGTGACCCTTTGCCTTAGCAGTCAGGGTTCTGCTTTCATCGCGCTTGCCGCATTCACTGCAGACATAATAGGTCTTGCCGTCCTCGGTGCAGGTTGCGGTTGTGCTGTTGACTGTATCCTTTTTGAAGTTCACACAAGCATCCTCATAGGAATCCTTGCAGACCTTGCAGGTGTGCTTATGCACATTTTCGGCATCTGCTTCAAATTCGCATTCTGCGAGCACCTCGGTGGTGCAGACGGTGCAGTCAGCAACATGGTATTTGCCGTTGGCATCGTTCAGCGCAGTCCAGCCTTTTTCATCCGTTATAACGGTGTGAGAAGCGGTTGCATTGCAGGTAGCGCACTCAATGGTGTGTTCGTTCTTTGCAGCATCATACAGCCATTCGCCAAGCACACTTTCGTGGGTCATGGTCTTTCCGCAAGCTGTGCAGACACCTGTGCAGGTCTTGGCTGCAGCATCGAGTGTGTAGCTTTCAACGGTGCAATCTTCTGTGTATTCGGCATTGCACTTTACGCAATTGCCCTTGTGCTGCTCGGCGGCACCTTCTTCTGCTTCAACAGCAGTCCAGAGCGTTACCTCGCAGGCTTCGGTATATGTACCGTTGCACTGTGTGCAAACGGTGGAATGGGTTTCGGTGTTTTCAACATGGGTAAATTCTGTGGGGGTGCAGGCTGCGGTGAAGGCAGAAGCACAAACAGAACAATTTGCAGTGTGCGAGCCGTCATTGTTGGAGGTGTAGCCGTTTGCATCAGCCTGACAGGTGCCGGAATAATTTCTGCCGCAATCCACGCAGCTTGTTTCATGCATTGCTGTGCCTGCAACACCGACATAGGTGCCGGGGGTGCAATCCTTGGTGTAAGGTGCATAGCAGACAGTGCAGGTGCCGGTGTGGGTACGGACAGGATTTTCTTCCGTAAGGGGGTTTGCGGAATAATTATCAACAACACATTCGTTGTTGAAGGCTCTCATGCAGGTTGTGCACTTGCCGACATGCATTTCTTTGCCTTCAATATGCAGCCAGCCTTCAATGTTGTGACCTGCAGGAATAACTTCATCACTTGTGCGGCCGCAGTCCTTGCATGCAAAGGTGCGAAGACCGCCGTTTTCGCAATCACCTGTTTCGCTGATGAGAACAAGCACGCAATCAAGGGTGATGGTCTTGTTGCAGCCGGTGCAAAGACCGGAGTGCTGCATGGTTCCGGGAACAAGCTTGATGTCCGTCAGGGTGTGTGCAGGGGTTCTTACCTTTTCAACAGTACCCTCGCAAACGGAGCATTTGTAAACATCAATAACCTCGATTTCGCAATCAGCTTTTTCCTTTGTTTCAACAAAAACAAGCTTGCATTCCTCAGTGATAACATCATTGCAGGTTGCGCAGCGGTATGTATGTGTTGCAGCAGCTGCGTTAAAAGCAATCTTCTGACCTGCCACGGGCGTGTGTGCAACCGCATCAGCGACCTTCTGCAGATCCACAAAGCCGCACACATTGCAGGTAGCGGTCTGATAGCTGCCGACCTTGCAGGTAGCGGTGGTTGCTTCGGTGGACCATGCACCGAACTCATGAACAAGGCAACCGCCGACATCCTGTGCAGCGTCTTCGGGCTGTACGGGAAGCGATGCAGCCATTGCGGGCATCATGCAGGCTACGGATGCAAGCAGAACCAGCATCACGGTAAAAACGGAAATCAATTTTTTCATTTCTGAATCCCTCCGAGGAAAATGGTAATATTAAATCCCATAAAATCTCATATTAATAATATATAATAATATTACTTTAAAAGAGCATAAAAGTCAAGCCAAAAAAGGGAAATAGAAACATGTAATTTTTGGTAAAATCTGTTATTATCCTTTATGCTTTTGCGTATTTTGCAAGCAATGCATGGTCATTCATCGGCTTGCAGCAGGCTTCGGTTCTGACAGAGGACCATTTGCGTTCAATCTCGGCAGCAGAGTCATTGTTGATGTCAACAACAAGGTCTTCGTCATCCGAGCCGAACATAAACCATTCGCTCGTGCGGCCCTTCGGACAATGGCCCTTATAAGTCCATGTCTGCCAATTATAAGAGCATTCGTTGAAGAGCTTTAAAATATAATCCCATGTGGCTGTACCGCGGCAGGGAGAAAACTCACCTGCAAGCACGGGCACATTGAAATTGCGGCTTGCGTGGTGCTCGGTGACCTGCTTGTAGCTTTCGTTGGAATCGTCATAAAGGTGATACTGATACATCACATTTTCCCAATTACGCTCGGACGGATGCGGAATGTCATCAGGTGTCCAGATGGCTTCAAGGGTGATAATATGGTCGGCATCAACGGCACGGACAGCATCATAAAGCAGAGAATAGACATCATGATATTTGCTGTTGACCTTGTCCTCACCCTCGTAATCGCACATCGGCTCGTTCATCAGGTCATACGCAGCCACCGTGCCGTTTCCTGCAAAATGCTTTGCAATTTCCGTCCACAGCTCCACGGCAAGTGCACGGAAATGTGCACCCTCTTCGTTTTCATCATACAACTTACAATGGTTCACACGGCAGCTGTGGTGGGCAATGCTCTGATGCCCCGGCACACCGTGCATATCGAGAATGACATACATACCCCTTTTTTCACATTCCTCAACAACCCAGTCAAGGCGTGAAAAATCGATTTCACCGTTTTCCTTGCGACACCATGTGCCGTTGTCGTCCGTCCGAAAATTCCGATACCAGAACGGCACACGCACACAGGTAAACCCGAGCGATTGCAGATAGTCAAGGTCATAGGTTGTAATATAGTTGTCCTCACGAATTTTGATAAGGCGGTCTGCTTCCGCCTTACCGAAGCGGTTTTCCAAGGCAGTCACAATGTCCCATTGCGCCTCGCCGCCCTTAAAAAAGCCCTGCCACAGCTCATCAAGCAGCCATCCGCCAAGGTTTGTTCCGCGCAGAAAAACCTGCTTTCCCTCGGCATTGATTATTTTTTCGCCGTCACAATGCAGCATACTAAGACTCATATTTTTTCCTCCCGTTTATTCAAAATGACAATTTTATAAAATTCAGATTCATTCATTGCTATATATTAATCTTATGTGTTTGTCTGTCTTTTGTCAAGAAAATTGCATTATTTCTGCACTTCGACGGCTTACTCTCTTCGTTAAAACTCACAAATAACAGAATTGCATGATAAAATTGCATTTCTTCGCAGCTTCGACTCAATACAAAAACACCGCTACCTATTCAATCTTTCTCTTTTTTATTGACACCCAATGCGTATTTTGTTATACTCTGTCAAAAATAAAAGAAATGAGATGCCGATTTTTCGGAACAAATGTGCAATATGAAGAAAAAAGCGCTGTTAATAACCAATCCTTGCTCGGGCACTGACCGTAAACGAATCAGCCCGGCACAAATAATGCAAAAGCTTTCTCCTGCTGATTTTGATTTTACCGTTGAAACGACAAAAGGTCCCGCAGATGCTACGCAAATCGTGAAAAAAGCGGGCAACGACCATGATCTCATCCTTTGTTGCGGCGGTGACGGCACGCTCAATGAAACAATCAACGGTGTTCTGCAGCTGAGCAAAAGAGTTCCCGTGGGCTATATTCCCTCGGGATCAACAAATGACCTTGCCCTGACCCTCGGCATTGATTCAAATGTTGATGCTGCTGCCAAAATGATTTTACGCAACAAAACAAACACCTATGATGTCGGTTCGTTTCAAGGCAAATATTTTAATTATATTGCTTCCTTCGGCGCTGCAACCGACCTTTCCTATACCACGCCTCAGAAATGGAAAAATCTTTTAGGACACAGCGCATATGTTCTTTACGGTGTCGGCATCCGTTTGTTCCCTATGTTAGCAGGCTTCAGGCCTACCTATATGAAGATTGAATACGACGGCGGTGTGATTGAAGACAAATTCTATTTCGGCTCTGTTTCCAACACAACCTCCGTTGCCGGCATTTTTAAATTTGACGATATCAAGCTCAACGACGGAAAGCTGGAGCTGCTGCTGGTAAGAGGTCTGAAAAGAAATATTGATGTTATTCCGATCATCTTCAAGGTGCTGCGCAAGGATTACAGCGGTGACAATATCCTTTTCACAAAAACAAAGCATGTAAAAATCACCTGCGACAAAAAAGTGCCCTGGACGCTGGACGGTGAGTTCGGCGGTGAGCACGACAATGTTGAAATTAACGTTGTCAGTGATGCTTATGACATTTATTCCGATAACAATAAGCTGTTTGTGACACAAAACGATTAAAATGCGGTCACAGCAAGAGAGCAGAAAATGTCTGAAAAGCAAAATCATTTTCTGCCATATTATTGTTTTCGGGCAATAATATAATCGTCTTCGACAAAACACCTTTCGTCCCCCGATTGGGGAGCGAAAGGTGTTTTTGCGCAATAAGCTTGTGTCAGAAAATCTGTTGCAAAAATGATGAAAGGCGTTGTCCGGGCCCCGCATAACCGTCTGCATCTTTATAAACACGGACATAGTCGATCAGCCATTCAATGGGATACACATTCTCCGGCTCATCCCAACCACTGAAATCAGAATTGATATACATAGATAAAATCATACACATTCTGTATTGCGGCGATTGTCTGGTTTTTGCCACTTTTTTGCCGTCCACATAAAAGGTGATCCCCTCGGGGCGCCAGTCAAAAGCGTAGGTGTGGAATTCGTTTGCATAATCCATTGGGTCGCCATCCAGTTCGATTCTGTCCGACCATTCGTTAAGGTCGGGATCATCCCAGGCATGCACCTTAGGTTCAAAAACTCCCGGGTTATCAAAGAACGTCTCCAATACATCTATTTCACCATTCTGCACGGATTCTGCTGTGTCGGTATCATCTTGTGCACCAATAAGCCACCAGGCTGCATATCCGCCACCCTTGGTGTCAGGCATCTTCATCCGTATTTCAAAATAACCGTACTGCGTGGCATAGCCCTCAAAGGGCTCTACTTCCTTTTGTTGCGCACCGCCGGGATGCAAATAATTCTTTTCAAAAGTCTGAATACCATTGGCTATCCATAAAAGATTATCAGGATCAACTGAACCCGGCTGACCGCCAAAGTAATCCGGAGAATCTTTTGTAATATACAGATTCAGGCAACCATTCTCAACTTTATACCTTGCAGAGGAACCCGCAGTGTTGGCAGTGCAATGCGGCAGATATTGCGGCAGCCAGTATTCTGTTTCCAGCGTACCGTCATTGAATTCGGTGCCAAAATCAAGGACATAGCCTTCTTTTTCGGGAACACTGTCCTCAAAACCACCGACATATTCCGCATCGTTGACCGATTCTGCTGCGGGGATTGTGTCACCGCAGCCTGCCGACAGCAAACCGACCAGCATAGCAAAAACAAGCAACAATATCATACTTTTTCTTTTCATCCTTCGGCATCCTTTCGTTTTTTAAATCTTTCACAAAAAAGAATCAAATCGAAAACTGCAGTTCACAGTCAATCTGCATATTTCTTTTTCTGAACGCAAAGATCGCTCCCAAAATTGCAAATGCGGTTCCGACAAATGCAAACAAGAGATAAAAATGCTCGCTTCCTTTTTCATATGCCATCTGCATATCGTTTTCAAGATAGTAAATATCTATTTGTTTCCCTGTTTTAAAGCTCGAGTTATATGTATTTAACGGCACTGTTATCTTCTCGCCGTCCACTTCAATCTCAACATAGGTTGTATATTCAACAGGAAAATCGGAGTCCCCTGTTTCTCGTTCATCTATTCTGACAATACGTGCAGTTGTGTATATGTAATCCTTTTTTTCTGCAACTGCTTTGACATGCTCAAAGATTCCGAGAGTTGCAAACAGAAGTCCCGCCACAATAAAAAGGATGCCGATTGCTTTTGCTGTTTTCATTTCAAAAACTCCTTTGGCGACTTCACCACCGGACTGTTTTTTTGTTTTTCTGCAAAAAATGTGTTGCTGATTTGTCTTTCTCTTTTTAAAGTGAAGCGATCACCTGTTCGCAAGCCGTTTTCAGAAAATCCGGCAAGCCGGCAACCAGTTTTGCAGACGCTTCTCTTTTTCCCTCAACGGCAAGCAGAAGTGCCATCACATAATTTCTTTGCGGATTCACGGCAGGACTGTATTGTTCGGATTTCTCAAGAAATGTACGGGATTTTTCATAATCCTGACAAGAAAAATAAACCGTTCCCAGATCCACGCAGATTTGTCCCATGTTTGCCAGTTTTTCAGGGTCTGATTCGTTTTCGGAATACAACGAAAGTGCTTTATGATAATACCGCAGTGCTTTTTCATTTTCTGCTTTGCGCTGTGCAAATTTAGCCGTGCGGTAAAAGGGATGAAAGGCAATTAAAAATAACCCCTCTTCATCATATTCCAGCATCTGCTCATAATATTTGTTCATTTGTTCCTCATTTTCAAGAAACTCGTAACAAAGGCCGAGAAAATAAGAAAGTGCAAACCAATCAAAATCATGAAAACAAATCTGCTCCAGCTCCAGCAGTTTCTCAAGACCGCCGTTAAAATCACGGTTTGATATTCTTATCAGTGCGGCAGTAAGATGAATCTGTGCATCCGGCGACTCTTCAAATGCAGACAAAAATACCTTGCCGAATGCTTTTCCATGTATTTCCCGCCATTTTTTGTAATTTTCATTATTCAAAGCATATTCCTGCAGAGAATCATAAAATTCCATATATACATCACCTGATTTTATTATACACAGGTGTTGGAATTTTTGCAAGAAGCAACACACAGCACACAAAGAAGAAAAACACACAAAAACAGACCGCCTGAAATAAAATCAAGCGGTCATATCTAGAATATTATTCCCTCATAAAGCTTACTCGTCACGTCAGAGAGCGACCAAAAGGTGTATAGCGAGGGTAAAAACGACCAAAAGTAATGTGCCTGTTCCGGTCGATAAATTGGAATTTAACGAACTGTTTACCTATCTCATTTTTTACGAGTTTTACAAATTCCGACTATAGAAATAATAGCAACTATGATGGATACCGCAAAAGGAAAAGGATTGAAGACTTTATTCGAAACAAAAATAGCCGTTGGACCATCTGCTCCTCCAATAATGGAAGCATCTGCACCAATTTCATTAAGTGCAAATTGCCAATATACAAAACCGACAAGACTACTCAACAAAACACACGCTGCCAAAACAGAAGCTATAACAAAAATAACCCTCCATGTTTTTCTGCGGGACTCATTATATTTTATGATTTGCTCATTTATAACTTCGAGTTTGTTTGCAATGACCTTGAAATCTGAATTAACATCGAGTTCGATTGTTTCAGACAAAAGAACATGGACGGAAGTTTCTAACGCCTCCGCAATAAGTATCAGCATTTCGGAGTCGGGAACAGATAGCCCCTTTTCCCACTTCGATATTGTTTGCCGGACTACATTTAGTTTTATCGCAAGTTCATCTTGAGATAGACCTTTCGCCTTGCGAAGACTCTTAATATTGTCACACAGCATATGTGATTGACCTCCCATATAAGCATTTTCTGTCCTAATTATACTTACAATCCATCGTTGCATCAAGCAACGGATATTAACAAATTCGTATTTTCCACACTGATTATACTACAAAACTATGATTTCTTCAACAAAACATAAAAAACCTCTCTTGTCTGGTAGACAAAAGGACAAGACTGAGGACGGTTCTCTGTCCTATAAATCAGGACTCTGTCCCCTGTCCACTCCGTGGAATTTTTCAGCTGTCCCCCCCCCCGCCGCCGCCGAAGATGAAACCAAGAGGATGCATTTTCACCCCTCGGCGGAATGTTGGCTACAGGAGGACAAAAACAGTTGCAAGCTCGCAAAAACAGACCGCATGAAGCAAATCAAACGGTCTGTTTTTTATGTATTCAATTTATTCAGCAAGTGCAAACTTGTAGCTTTCACCACCGATTTCGAAGGTGATGAAAACCTTTTCGGGACTTGCTTCCGGTTGATTGGGGACTTCAATGCAGAATCTTACATAGCGGGTTTTGTTTGCGCTTAAAGGCGTCACCATGCACAAACAGACTCACAGCACAGGCATCAGCCCTTGGTATGGTGGCTGAAATAATTTTCCAGCACAAGCAGGGCTTCCTCACGCAAAACACCTGCCGTAACTGCAGTTTTTGCACCTGAATTGCGAAAAACAAGCTCACAGCAGGGTGCACCCTGCACACCGAGAATGCCGCACAGGTCTGTATCACTCGCTGCGTACACAAGCCTGCCGAGCCTTGTCCATACCATTGCACCGCAGCACATAAAGCACGGCTCACAGCTTGAATAAAGCGTATAATCAGACAAATCCGTAATTCCGGTTTCTTCAATAAAGCGCCTGATGAGCCCTGCTTCCGCATGGAAGGTCGGGTCATTGCGTGTGTAAATCTGATTTTCATTCGTATATACAATTTCGCCGTCCTTCACAAGCACAGCCCCAAACGGTTCATTCCCGTGCTCGACGGCAGAAACAGACAGATCAATTGCCTGCTTCATAAAAAATGCATCATTGTTTTGCATAAGAATCGTATCCTTTCGCAGAAAACCCATATTAAAACAATTATATCTCATATTGCCCTGCAATGCAAGACGCACAAGACCACAAAACCGCACAGAACAAACACAAAAAGCTGTCCGCACCAACGGGCAGCTTTTCTTTTATCTGCTGTTTTATTTCCAGATGAGCTTTGCAACGGATACCGCACCGGGATTGGGATTCGGCTTATCGCGCCAGCCGCAGGTGGTAATAAAATATTCTCCGTCCTGCACAAGCACCTCGGCTGCATGTGCGCCGAGCTTGGCAACCGGCACCGCACCGCCGTGTCCGCCGTTATAAGTACCAAAATTCTTCGCATCGTCCGAGCAAAACACAAGTGTATCATTATAGGTTGCATCCGAGCAATCCGTGTAGGTAACAAAGAGATAATACAAGCCATCCATTTTCACAACAAACGGTGACTCAAAGGCACCCCACGCAGGAGTCAGCGGTGCAGATTCCCCTGAGGTCAATGCAAAGTCTGCAAATTGCCAGGTCAAAAGATCGGACGAGGTGAAGCACGAAACCGCACCTTTTTTGTTATGCACTCCGACAACATACATAATATATTCATTTTCCGAAAGCTGCATAACAAAATGGTCACGGTGTGCTGCCATCAGCGGTGCGTTCTGCAGGGTGACATCGGTTCCGAACCACTCATACATATCAAACGAAACCGCAAGGGATGTCGGGGACGGACCGTAAAACATATAGTAATAATCGTCCTTGCGGATAACACAGGGGGCCCATGCGAGGGTTCCCTTGTCAATGGAACGGCCTGCTTCCGCAAAGGGTGCTGTCAGACTTTCGCCAACACCGTGCACAAAATATCGCTCCTGTGACGGGCCGCCGCCAAAGCTTGTGATACCATACAAATGCCATTTTTCATCAGCACCGACCACCACGCAATGGTCATTCACATAATTGCCGTGCTTTTCGGGCCTGAACAAAACCTGCCAATCGCCTGCAATACAAGGAATTTTCATATTACGCACCACCCTTTGCAAAAACAAAAATATTTCCGAATTCCGTGTCGAATTCATTAACAAGCTGCAGGTCTGCGTTTGCTGCAAAGTGTTTTACATCAGTCGGGTTGTCGGGGTAAATTTCAATTTTGTATGCCCCCATGTCGATGTACCTTTCCTGATTCTTGTCAATCGACAACACAAATAAGCCGTTCTGCCTGAGCAAAGCAGAAATTTTCTTGAAGGCTGCTTGCTTTTCTTTTATGTGCAGCAAGGTAAGGGACGCATAAATCACATCAAAATCTTCCTCAAATGCAAAATCCAGAAAATCAGCACAAATCAGTGTCGGCCTTTTCAAAAAGCCCATCTTTATATTTTTCTTTGCTCTTTCAATTGTTTTAGCAGAAATATCGATTCCCGTGAATTTTTTGCAATACGCAGCAACCTTGACGGCAATGCGGCCTGTGCCAACACCTATTTCAAGCACGGATTTGGTTTTATCAAGTTGCATTTTTTCGACAAAAGCCTGCCCGTCCCACTTGTTCATATATTCCTGCAACGGCTGCGGATCATGCACAGGATCCTGCCCTTCGTCAATCAGCCGATCATAATGCCTTGCAACTTCGTTCATCCTTGCCCCTCTTTTTAACAGAATCATTTCTAATAATTATTTATTCCATATTAGCAGAAGGAAAAAGCAATGTCAATGAAGCTGCAAAGCGTTATCAATTTAAACAATACTCCGAAGCTGCTGCAAAAACAAACTTCATACTCATGAGCCACCGAATATGCAACCGGGAGGACGCACATTCTCAACTCGGCGGAAAGTAGCGACCAATTGAGGGAAACACAACGAACACAACAAAAAAACAGACCGCCTGATATAAAATCAAGCGGTATTATACTGAAAATTATTCCATCTTAAAGCTATCTCAAGTCGTCTGCAAACGAACAATCAACAAACTCCTTTAGGTGCGGTGCTCACAACTATTCCCCTTAACTGGACGGCAAAATCAGTTTATATCGCCGAAGATGTAACCAAACGGACGCTCTTTCTCCGCTCGGCGGAATGCAAGAACAGAATGAGGGGAAAAAGCACACCGATTGGTGTGCTTTTCTTTTGGATTCGTACCCTTTTTTGAACCCCTATAAATACACCTTTAAAACCCTTGCAAACGCTGAAAAAACCTCGTTAGTGCAAAATATGCAAAAACGAGGCTTTTTATTGTTTCTTTATTCATTTACAAACTGACTTGTATATTCAACAACATATTCTTCTGCAAGCTCATTACCAACAATTTCACCGGCAACTTCATCACCGTTATTGTTCGGCTCAAGCGGTGCTATAAGATACTCTTTAACAGAGGTTAAGTCTGCATCCGGATTCATAATAACATAATAGTGTGTTGTAGTTAATGCATCACCTTTATCAATGAATTTCAAAGCAACTGCAACATCTTTTGAAATACCTTTTATCAAATATACCTCAGCACGAAGAGTTTCGGTGGTAAGTTGTTCATCAAAGCTGTTTTTCCAACCTGCTGCAACTGAAACATCTGCGATTTTATAATCAATCTTATCTTCTGATATAACTTTTCCGCTTACATAAGTTGAAAATTTACCGTCAGACACATTGTACACATAGGTTTCCGAAAATGCAGATTCATTACCAATGGCAGGCTGAGTTGTACTATCGTTATTTGTAGCAGTGATTGTATTGTCATTGCCACCGGAAGTAGTGGGCTCTGCATTATTGATGTGAGTAGTATCTTGATTTACTACCGGAGCTGTAGTTGCACCATTATCATTTGTTGTAGGAGTAGCGGATTCACTATTATTTATCGTAGTATTGTCACCGCTTACAACAGGAAGTGTTGTGTTCCCGTCTTCGAACAATGTCGGAACAGCAACTGCGGCAACAATTATAATTATAGCAAAAGAAGCCACAAGTAATGTCCACTTTATCCAAATATTCTTTTTGGCAACTTTTTTACTTTTTGTTGCACTGTTAATAAGGTCATCATCAATATGACCGATGGCATTTACTATTCTAGGTGTTTTCATATTTCAACGCCCTCCTTAATCAGATAGTCTTTTAGTTTATTGCCAGTATAATACAACATATTTTTTACTTTGCTTTCAGAAAAAGAAAATTCAACTGCAATTTCTTTTATAGATTCGAAAAAATAGTATCTGCGAATAAATACATTTCTTACATCTTCTTTTTCCGTGTAAAGAAAATCACTTATCAATTTTCCAATGTCTTCATCACTTACATCAGGTGCATATTTTTCATCAGGCAGCACACCTTCAAGCTCGTGTATTGAGACAAGTACATCTGCAGACCTCTTTTCTCTTTTCATGAACTCCAATCGTTTCAGAGAAAGATTTCTTGTGATTTTGCAAACAAAAGACATAAAGTTATTTGGTCTTGTAGGTGGGATAGCGTTCCAAACACCTACATATGTATCATTAACACATTCCTCTGAATCTTCATAATTATTTAAGATGTTATAT
>JAZOWJ010000059.1:0-1912 GCA_045659125.1 Acutalibacteraceae bacterium | reverse complement strand
TCCTCAATGCTGTTGAGTGCATAGTGCTTCGGGCAGGCCATCACACCGTAGGACTGCACGGCTTTTGTCAGTGCAACACCCATTCTGCCGAGCAGATACGGGTCCTCGCCGTAGGTTTCCTGTGCTCTGCCCCATGCAGGATGACGCAAAAGATTGATGCAGATGCCTGCAAAATAGTTGGCACCCTGTGCAAGGGCTTCTCTTGCAATGGCTTCGCCGATACGGTATTCAAGGTCATCGTCAAAGGCCGCACCACGCAGCATGGACACAGGGAAGCAGGTGGATTTTCCCATAACAACACCTCTCGGACCGTCGGTGAAGCGCACTTCGGGAATTCCTAATCGTTTGCAGCCGCCTGCCTTGTAGGGAGTTGCGTTGTAATAACGGGCATATTTGAACACATTTTTCACCGTTGCACTCATGGCATGGCCGCGAAGCATTTTGATTTTTTCATTCTCGGTCATTTCGCTGCAAAGCTTTGCGGCCAGCTCGGCAAGATGTTCCCTCGTGGGATTTTGCAGATACAGATTTACCGCTTTTTGAAAGGTCATGGCAAAAATCTCCTTCTCTGATTTCTGATTTCTATGATAAATTATATTTATACTATTGTCAAGAAAAGAAATATTTAGTATAGTAAGGGAAGAAGGAGGGATGCTTGTGTTTGAAATCCCGAAAAACAAAGAGAATCTGCTTGCATTGTGCAGGCAGACGAATGTGAATTTGCCGTATGCGGATGATTTTTCCGTGCTCGGCAAGCCCTTGCGTGTCGGCAAAAAGCAGGCTGCAAACCGCATTTGTTATCAGGCCATGGAGGGCTGTGACGGCACTGCGGACGGTGCGCCCGATGCGCTGACCCTGCGCCGTTATGAGCGCTTTGCCAAGGGCGGTGCGGGTATTATCTGGTTCGAAGCCACCGCCGTCTGCGAGGAGGCAAGAGCCAATCCGCGTCAGCTGTGGATTACAAAAGACAATGTGTCTGCCTTTGCAGATGCTGTGAAAATGATTCGAGAGACCTGCCTGCGTGAAAACGGCTTTGCACCGCTTATCATCTGTCAGCTGACCCATTCAGGGCGCTATTCCAAGCCCCACGGCACCCCTGCACCCCTGATTGCTTATAATAACCCCTTGTTTGAAAAGGAAAATCCCATTCCTGCCGAGCGCATTGTGTCGGATGAATACCTTGACAGTATTTCGGAAATGCTGTCGGATGCGGCTGTGCTTGCCGAACAGGCAGGCTTTGACGGGGTGGATATCAAATGCTGTCATCGCTATCTCAACAGCGAGCTGCTGTCGGCATATAACAGAGAAGGTCGCTACGGCGGAAGCTTTGAAAACCGCACAAGACTTCTTCGCGAAAGCGTGCAGAAGACAATTGCAAAATGCTCAAAAGAATTTATTGTTACCACAAGACTGAACATCTATGACGGCTTCTCGTATCCTTACGGCTTCGGTGTCAATGAAAATGACGGTCTGACCCCTGATTTCACCGAGCCCGTGCGTCTTGTCAAGGAGCTTGTTGCACTCGGTATGCCGCTTATCAACATCACCATGGGCAATCCGTATGTCAATCCCCATGTCAACCGCCCCTTTGCAGCAGGGCTTTATGAGCCGCCCGAGGAGCCGCTTTACGGCGTGCAGAGAATGCTCGATGGTACGGCCGAAATCAAAAAAGCGGTCGGCAATATCCCTGTTATTTGCTCGGGACTTTCTTTCCTCGGCATCACCGCAGCAAACTGCACCGCAGCATATATTGAAAACGGTGCATTTGATTTTGCAGGCTTCGGCAGGCAGACCCTCGCATACCCTGACATTGCAAGGGACATCGTAAACAATAATATACAGGCAAACAAGCTGTGCATCTGCTGCGGAAAATGCAGTGAGCTGATGCGTGCAGGCGGCACCCCCGGGGGCT
>JAZOWJ010000058.1:0-14438 GCA_045659125.1 Acutalibacteraceae bacterium | reverse complement strand
GTGTGCGAAAGCCTTATAAACGAGCTTGGCATCCCGACCGATGCACCCGATGTGACCGCCGAGGACGGTCTTGAGGTGCGCAAAAGAGGCGAGCTGCTGTTTGTGCTTAACTTTACGGACAAAGACCGCGCCGTCACCCTCGGCAGGGAATATAAAAATGTAATGACAGACGAAATCGTCAGCGGCACACTCACCGTGCACTCCATTTCCTATCTTGTGCTGATAGAATAATATAGCGAAAAGGATTGCACCTTGAATTGTTTCTCATTGTTTTTTTATCACGCATGATTGTTTTGTAATTGCGAACAAATAATAAAAAGCCGGAAGCCAGTGCAACTGATTTCCGACTTTTTTCATTATTTAATTATGGATGTTAAATAGTCTTCTTTTACCCAACCTTGGAGGACAGTTCCCTTATTGCCTTCTAAATATCCATTTGTTCCATAATGCCCAACAATGTAAAACCATCCGGAATAAGATGTTATAGCTAAAACATCTGTTCCATCTGGAATTTGATCAATAACAGAATAATCTGATCCGCAACCTGACCTTAAATTCAGAGGAGTTCCGTCGGTTCTTACTGTATACACCAATTCCTCCGTCCCAACAAAAACATCATCCGGAACCATATCGGTGTATAAATATTTTTCAAATGAAATTTCATATTCTTCGATTGTTCCAGTTTCTAAGAAACTTTTCATTTGAGATTTGCAAACAGCAAGTTTTCTTTCATATTTGTAACGGTTTGTTATCATATTTGAAATTTCATAATATTCATAATCTAATACTAAACACACCGGGAGTGTTGATTCGAAACCACGATCATCTACAACATCAACTGTTTGCGAAGATTGAATGTAATACAGGTCGCAATATCCTGCTTGTGTGAAGGCTTGGTTTGCAGGAAGTGACAGGATATATTTTGTATTACCAATTGTTTTGCCCCAAGAAGAATATTCCACATTGTATGCAACCCATTGTGATTGTTCCTCCCTAGGGATTATTGAGTTTATAAATTTTTCGATATCGCTTTCATTGTATTTTAATTTTTGTGAAATGTAAAATGTTTGGGTTTTTATGTCTGCAAGATTTGTATTATACCCAATTTTGCTATCTATTTCAGCTTTTAACTGTTCTGCATCTGCAAATTCACTTATTAAGGCATTTAACGGAGATGTTTTTGTAGATGAAGGCCATACTTGCTTGTAAAGGGTGCAATAGTCTTCAAAATCACTTGCAGTAGCTTTCTTGTATTTTAATTGTGAAATATATGATTCCTTCCAAACACTGAAAAATTGGTCTTCACTTGACACTTTTTTTACAGTTTTTATGTCTTTTGTCTTTATGTTGCTGTTGCGTAAATGAGTTCTTATCCAAGTTTTAACAGTCTCCTTATCTTCTTCAGACAGTGTAACTACAGTTGTTGAGGTGATAATATCTTCATTTTTATCTTTTTGAGTTGTTGTCAAAGATTCGTTTGTACCGGAAGCAGTTGTTGCAGCTTCTGTTATGTGGGTTTGCTCTTGAGATTTTGAAAGTGTTTCAGTCGTGGTTTCAGATGTACTATTTGTCAACAATGATTCTTCGTATTTTGTTTTGGCATCAGCATATGCTTGCTGATAATTATTTAACGTAGTTTTATTGCTATCAGATAAATTTTTTGTTATCGTTGATAATTGTTGAATATAATTTTCGCAATCCAGAATATCATTTGCATTTTCAATTTTCGTAAAATATAAATCAGCCGCAGTATCAAACTGATTCAGTCCGCAATAATATTCAAACCAAAGTTTTGTACCCGATCCGTCATTCGGATCAGGATAATTTTTGTTTAACAGCTCTAATGCTGTTTCAAATTCTTGATTTTCAATTGCAGCCAATGTTTCATTGTATTTTTTATTTTCAATCGTTGAGAAAATCATTGCAGTTGAAAAAACAACAATCAAGCACCCAACAAGAAAACAAATCGTTTTCTTGAAGCCGTTGTTGTCAAACTGTGGATGCTTTTTGTTGAATTTTAATCGCAAAATAGTTAGTATAATTGGTATTACGGGAAGAAATGCAAAAAGAACATAGAGAATGCAAATAACCGGCCATTTTAGAAATGCAGGAAGTTTTGTTTGATTTTGGTTATAATCTGTTGTATCAAAATGGCTGTTTTGGGGCATTGAATAAGTTGTATCTGTCGGATTTTTTGTGTTTTTGACCTGAAAACCGCAAGAAGGACAAAAATTATTCGTATCTGAAATCGAACTGCCACAATTTTGACAAAACATAACAACCTCCGAATGATTGGTATTATATTTTATTATATAATTGAAATTTTTAAATGTCAATGCAGATTTTTATTGACAAACAATTACATTGTAATTATAATATAATTATGGATATGATAAGATTTGAATGGGATCCTAATAAGAATGAAATCAATAAGAAAAAGCATAAAATATCTTTTGAGGAAGCACAAACGGTATTTTATGACACACAGGCGCTTGTTATTGACGACCCCGACCATTCACAGGAGGAAGAAAGGTTTATCATTTTAGGTTTGAGCCGCAAGGCGAATCTGCTCGTGGTCTGTCATTGCTACAGGGAATCGGATACGGTTATCCGATTGATTTCCGCAAGAAAAGCGACTGCAACCGAAGCAAAATATTATGAATGAGGTGATTTGATATGAGAGAAGAATATGATTTTTCCAATGCAAAAAAGAATCCGTATGCCAAAAAACTGAAAAAACAGATTACAATCAATATCGACAGTGATACGATTGATTATTTTAAAACCCAATCTGACCGTTCCGGAATTCCGTATCAGACCTTGATCAATCTTTATTTATCCGATTGCGTTGCCAATAACCGCCAATTGCAACTGCATTGGAACTAAAAAATGAAAACTGCAAACTTGCCAAAAACGGCAGGCTTGCAGTTTTGTTTTTTATGTTCAGATTATACTCTTTCCGTCCCAGTCTTCGTCGGCAGGGATGCCGAGCAGCTTTGTCACGGTCGGGGCGAGGTCGATGATGTTGACATCCTTGAGTGTTTCACCGATTGTAAAATTCTTTTCGACTGCACCGCCTGTGACAATGACGGGAATGACCATATCCTCGGGCATATCCGAGCCGTGGGTGCGGTCGTGACCGCCGTGGTCGGCTGTGATAATAACCGTATAATCGTCATCGAGGGCTGCGAGAATGCGCTCGATGCAGTCCCAGCTTGCGTTCATGGCGGTCATGTATTCGTCACTCATCCAGCCGTGGCGGTGGCCTGCCATGTCGGTGTAGCCGAAATAGACAAAAGCGAAATCGGTCGGAGTGGTTGACAGATATTCAATGGCGGCTTGGGTGACCTTTTCGTTGGCAACGTCATAGCCGACCGTTCTGCCGCGGAAGAAGAACGCAAAATCAAGCGAATTCGGACGGGACAGGTCGCGGATTTCCTCCCAATTGAAGAAAAATGCGCTTGTTTTATCGTATTTCCTTGTGACCTCGCAGATGCCGTTGATGGGTCTGACCTGCGGGGCATAGGTGTTGGTGGTGGTGCCGTGGCGTTCGGGTGTGACGCTGTGGAACAGTGACATATGGCAGGGAAGTGTCACCGACGGCATGACCGTTTGTGCGTTCATGGTGTAGGCGGATTTCTGCAATACTCTTTTTACCTGCGGTAAATCGGCAATGGCATCGGGGCGCATGCCGTCCACTAAAATAATCAGTGTTTTCAAAATCAACAGCTCCTTCTCATAATGATTGATAATATAAGATGTTGTCTTCAAATAAAATCTGTATTTTGTCGTTGTCATACAGATAGGTAAGATATGACCGTACCGTGCTGCCCACCAGTGCGTGCTGTGCGTGGTTCATGGTGAGGTTGTATTTTGCAAACACCGCCTGCAGCAGGGAATCAAAGCTTATTTTCTGCCTGCATTGCTGCAGCAAAAAGTCGATGGCTTCGTGCACCTTTTGCAGATTCATGTCGAGCATCGGCAGAATATTGTCGGTGGTTTCTGCGTGGGAGGACACAAACACCGCAGCTGTTAAGCTTTTTGCTTTTTCAAGCGATTGCAGATGCTGCGCAATGTCAAACTGAAAGGTGATGCCGTATTTGGTCAGTGTGGCTTCACTGCACAGCAGGTCTGCAAGAAAAACGGTGTTGTCGGGGGTGCGAAAGGCAACCATGTCAGGCGAGTGACCCGGCAGGGAAATGACCTCAATTTCCTTCGGGAACCGTGCATCGCTGAAGCCGACTGCATCGCTTTCCTGTGCGAGCAGAAGCTTGTGTCGCAGGTCCTTGTGCGGATTGCCTGCATACAGTGTGGTCGGCTCAAGATACGTGTGTCGGGTCAGGTCGATTTCCTTTTCGGACGCAAACACGGCACAGCCTGTCTGCTCCTGCAGATAACGGTTGCCGCCGATGTGGTCGGCATGGGCATGGGTGTTGAGAATCCCCTTGACCGTCCATCCCTTTTCACGCAGAATGCGGAGTGCCTTCTTTGCATTGTCCTTGTGCGGACCGCTGTCGATGAGATATACATGGTCAGGGTCGCGGACATACACACCGATTTTGCTCGGTAAATCGAAGTAATAGGTGTGCTCGCCTGTCTGAATGAGCTCGAACATGGGGTCAATCCTTTCAAAGACAGCCGGAGTGCTTGACTCCGGCTGTGGTTGGGTGTTTATTTTGTGTTGAGGGTAAGGTCGTCAGAGAAGCCGCGGCCGCCGAACAGCCAGAAGCGGATGTCGTTGAAGAACTTGAAGACCTTGGTCAGGAAGTTCAGGAAGGCTTCCTTCAGCTTTTCACCGAAATCGGTGGACTCTTCCTCGCTGCCGGTGGTGATGAGTCTGCGGATTGCATCGAATTCTGCAAGGCAGTCTTCAAGCTCGGCAACCTTTTCGGGGGTGCAGGCTGTGTCATCATAAAGAGCCTGTGCTCTGTCGATAACAGCTGCAAGGCGTTCCTTGACAGCGGGATCAACAGAATCATCGTTCAGATATACCTTCATGGCATTGATCTTGTCCTGTGCACCTCTGGTGGTTCTTGCGGTGTTGAACTGCGGGAAGGCTTCGTAGGTGTAAACATCCTTGAAGTTGGGGTCGGTCAGCAGCTGCACAACCAGACGCATAACAACGTCATTTCTGCCTGTGCGCTCGTGGTTGCCGTTGTAGAAATAGAAGGTGGTGTCTGCAAGCAGGCCTGTGGATGCGTCCACAAGGTTATAGGGGTCGATGTGGTTGTGGCTGTGGTCGGAGCACAGGGGGCTTGTGTTCTGCTGCACATAGCCTTCGGGCAGCTCAACATTCACACCAAGGCTGTAAGAGCCCAGAGAGGTGGATTCATGCTGAATGATGCCGTCTGCCTGCACCTTGTTCCAGTTTTCGCAGATGGGATAAAGGTTTACGTTGTAGTTGACAATGTCAAATACCTCTACGCCGTGTTCAATGGCGGTGAGGATATTTTCTTCACGGTTGCACTGTGCCTGATAGTAACGGTCGGTCTGTTCAACCAGGATTGCATTGTCTTCGTCCATAAGGTGACGTTCACGAAGCTCGGGGTAGTATTCGCTCGGAATCAGACCCCACATCATGGTGGAATATTCAAGGTAATCCTCAATCAGAATATTGACTGCAACATCAAGCACGTTGTTGAGCACTTCCTTGGGGAAGATTTTGATGAGGGTGTTGATGAGATAGCCCAGCCATTCCTGATCGCCCTTGAGCAGAATGGGGAACATATAGTTGTAAAGAGCTTCGTCATCGTCGAGCAGACCGTAGTAATAGATATCACCGAGGGTGTAGCTGCCGTCGAGTGCAGGAATAACATAAACAATGCGGTTCAGGTCGTCGAAGATGCCCTGATCCTTGTAGGTTTCAAGCAGGGAATTGCAAAGGGTGCCGCCCTGGCTGATGGGAACAATGTTGACCTTGTCGTAGCCTGTTTCATCCTTGACGGTCTGAATCAGGTTGTAAAGACGCTCGGTGACAGCATCCATGTTTTCGAAGGAGAAATAGGTGAAGAAATAAAGCTTGTCTTCGCCTGCGATTTCCTTGTAGGTGGTCAGCGGAATGGTGTCATAAACATATTCCTTCTGCTCCTCGGTCAGGTTGCTGACAGCGGTGTTGAGCTGCTCGGGGCGTACATCGTAAATGAATTCGCCGTTTTCATCGCTCTTGATTTTACCCAACAGGATTTCGCCGAGGGTGTTGCCGAGTGCATTGGCAAATTCAAGGTCATGGTCGCGCTGGGTCATCAGTGTGGTCAGCAACGGAATGCCTGCCTTTTCGAGTGCGGTGCCGATGATATCCTCGGTGCCGCTGAGGAAAAACGGTGCTTCAAGGGGATCACCGTTGGCGTTGGTTGCAATTTCTCCGTTTTCGTCATACAGTGTGGCTCTGCCCTGGAACAGGCCGGGAATGACGATGGAGGGATACATTTCTTCCTTTTCAACAGCCGTAGCCGTTACTGCAAGAAAACTGCTGCAAATCATAAGCACTGCAAGCAGCAAAGAAATTATGCGACGGGTCTTTTTCATAAGTATGAACCATCCTTTTTCATTTTATACTTAATTATTTTAACGCAACAGGCAGGCGTTTGCAAGACCGAAAATTTTTCGGATATGAAAAAAATAACAGCTGTTTTTAGTCATATTGCTAAAAATAACGAAGAACCCAAGTTGCGGTTGACGGAAAAAATGAAAAGAAGTATAATAGAATAAAGAAAAAAAGGAGGTTTTTTGTATGCTTCGTAAATTTATTGCCGAATTCATCGGCACAGCCACCCTTGTGCTGTTCGGCTGCGGTACGGCAGTCGTTACGGGCTGTGCGGTCGGTGAGGTTTCTTATCTGATTACCGCACTTGCCTTCGGACTTGTTATTGTTGCCATGGCTTACAGCATCGGCAATGTGTCGGGCTGCCATATCAACCCTGCGGTTTCGCTTGCCATGCTCATTTCCAAACGTATGAATGTAAAGGATTTTCTGCTGTATCTCGGTGCACAGCTTTCGGGCGGTATTGTCGGCGCGGTCGTGCTGCTTGTGCTTGTCGGCTCGGACAACGGGCTTGGTGCAAACGGATTGTATGATGACAGTATTTTCAAGTCCCTGCTGATTGAAGTGATCCTTACCTTTGTTTTTGTGATTGCCATTCTCGGTGTTACAAATTACACCTCCAACGCATCCGTTGCAGGTCTTGTGATTGGTCTGACACTGACACTTGTGCATATTTTCGGCATTTTCTTCACGGGAACAAGTGTCAATCCTGCCCGTTCCTTCGGCCCTGCTCTGATTCAGGCCATGGACGGCAATGCAGATGCCCTCAAGGTTGTATGGGTGTTTATTCTGGCTCCCATGGTCGGTGCGGCTCTCGCCGCAGTGACTTATATGGCCATTGCTCCCGACAAAAAAATCAGGCATAAGGCAAAATAAGCAGCAAAATTATTTTTTTACAGCATTATTTTTGCGGAAACCTTGACAAATTCAAAACAGTAGACTATAATGTTACTGTTTGTAGGTATCGCTAAAAAGCGAGCCGAGTGTTATCAAACTGAATTAGGAGAGTTGAATATGGGTCCGATACTGTTTTTCGCACCTACAGTCATTGTTTACATCGTACTTGCTGCAGCAGCCGGTGCTACAGGTGCATTCTTCTATCTGCGTAAAAAAGGTGTTATCACCATCACAAAGGTCGAAAAGGCACAGCCCACCGATCCTATTGTTGTCGGTCTTCGCGAAAATGCTGTTCTGTTCGGTCAGCTTTATGAAGCAATGTATCTTGTCAGCAAGGGCAAGAGCGCAAAGGTGCGCACAGGCTTTGCTGCATGGAATAACCGCATTGACACACTGGATGACGACAGTGAATTCGTTATGGCTTTCCGTGAGGAATTCGGCGATTACGAAGACTGGAAAGAAAAGAAAGCCATCAGAAAAGCAGGCAAGCTTGTCAAGGCTTTCAAAAAGGCTGAAATCCTTCGCGATAAGGACGTTTCCGTTTTCGCTGAAGATGATTTTGCAGAAAAATACAATGTTGTCGGCGGTGTTGTTGAAGAAGGCGAAGAGCTTGACGTTCTTTCTCCCTACTGGACATTCGACGGCGAAGTCATTGAAAAGGGCGTTGCCCGCTGATTAAAAAAGACAAGGACAGCTTCGGCTGTCCTCTTTTTTTGCTTTCTGCCTTGTCAACGGAATAAAAAAGTGATATGATGAAATTACAATAAATTATAAAGTGAGGGTACTGTTATGTTTACAATGATCCAATCTGCAATTGCCTGTGTTGTTACATTCTTTATGATGCTTTACGGTCTGATTGCAGGAATCAACTTTAATGACACGGTAAAAAAATACAAGGAAAATGTCAACGCGGTTTCGGCTTATTCCAACACCCTTGAAACGGCAGTGCCGCAGACTGATATTTACGGTATGATCAAAAATCATTTTGAAGCAGAGCTGCCCGAGGGCAAGACCGAAAAGAAAGTCATTGTTCTCGGATTTGACGGCGGCAGAGCCGATGCACTGAGCCTTCTTGACGGTTCGACGGAGGATTCCGCCATCAGCTATCTGCTTTCCACAAACGGAACGGCACAAATCGGCTATTGCGGCGGTGTCAACTATCCGCGCTTCCACAAGCAGGACACCTCCACAGCACCGGGCTGGGCTGCCATACTGACGGGGCAGTGGGCGGATGTCAATGGGGTCAAGGGCAACGGTATGCCGAAAAATCAAGATTGTCCGAGCTTGCTTGTTTCGCTTGTTGAGGAAAAAACAATCGACAGCAGCGCTTTTTATGTTTCCTGGAACGGTCATTTTGTGGATGACGATTCCACCTATATCCACGAAAAGCAGTACATTGCTGACCAAAAGCTTGATGTCACCTTCCTGGATGCGGGTGATGATGACGGCACCTTTGACAACACCTATGCAGATGTCACAAGTGCGGATTGCTCCGATTTTATTTTCACCATTTTTGAGTATCCGGATCACTGCGGCCACGACACAGGCTTCTGTATTGAAAATTCCGATTATGCCAATGCCATCAAGGAAAACGATGCGCAGTGCAAACGGATCATTGATGCCATCGAAAGCCGTGACACCTACGCAACGGAAGACTGGCTCATCATTCTCACTTCCGACCACGGCGGATACAACACAGGTCACGGCTTTTTGACCATTCAGGAAAGAATGACCTTCATCGTCGCAAGATAAACAAAAAAAATCAGGAGCTGTCACCCGACAGCTCCGTTTTTGTTATTGTTTTTTTAAGGAAAAGGGTTTACAGTAGCCCTCGTCGGTCAATCCTCTGCCTTACGGGGACCGTCATAGGGGAAGCTGTCCATCAGGCGCAGCTTGAAAAGATTGGCCTTGTGACGGCGGTCGATGGCCTGCTTTGTCTGTTCATCCTCGCAAAGTCCTGTGCGGATGTAGCGGTCGAGTGTGGCATAGGTGAAGCCGAGGTTGTCCTCGTCGGTTTTGCCGCAAGGTCCGTCAGACGGCACCTTGTCGATGAAGCGGTCGGGTAAGCCTGCACAACGGGCAATCTCCTTGACCTCGGCAACGGTGAGGTTGGAAAGCGGACTGAAATCGCCCACGGAATCACCGTAACGGGTGGAATAGCCGACCCAGTCCTCGGACAGGTTGCAGGTATTTGCAACGCGGCCGTTGAAGGTCTGCGAAACTGCATACAGGGTGCACATGCGCATTCTCGGCGGCAGATTCACGATTGCCTGATGCGACATGCTTCCGATTTTGTCTTCAATTTCGGTGCAAAGTGCATCGTAAGCGGTTTTGATGTTGATTTCCACATTTTTAATACCCAGTGTTGCAACAAGATCTCTTGCAACGGCAATGTCGGATTGCTCGCCGTTGGGCATCAGCACACCGATCACGCGGTCCTTGCCCAGTGCTGCGGCACACAAGGCTGCCGTGATAGAGCTGTCCTTGCCGCCCGAAATGCCGACCACTGCGGTGCAGGCGGGTCCGTTGGCTGCAAACCAGTCACGAATCCACTGAATAACATCTTCCATTACTTTTTGTGCACAAAATTCCATATTCAGACCTCCGTACAGGGAATGCTGTTATTGTACAATAAAATAAAGACTTTGTAAATGCAAAAAAGTGAATTTGCTTGACATTATTAAAAAAGTTAATTATTATATATAACCAGAGAAAAAGAAAGAAGGGAATCAATATGTCTGATTCTGTGAATAAAAATGAATCGTTTGATTCATTTTTAGATAAAATGCGTCATGCCGAGCATGCTACTGTGCCTGCAGAAAAGACTGATGCTTCTGCAGAAAAAGAGCCGCAAGAGCAGGCTGCTGTCGAAGAGCCTGCAGAAGCTGTTGCAGCAGATGCACCTGCTGAACAAGCAGAATCTGCCCAAACGGAAGAAAATGCACCGCAGGTCAATGCGGTTGAGCAGGGTGAGGCTGCCATTTTTGCCGACCCCATGAATCCGAAAAAGAAGAAAAAAGCAGGTAAGGTGCTGCTTGCTATTGTGCTTGTTCTGACAATTCTTGCAGGCGGCGGTTATTTTGCCCTGCATTCCTTCTTCAATCAGTTTTCCTTTGTGCCGTTGGAGGAACAAACGGCTGCTTCCACAGAAGCTTCACAGGGTATCATTGAAGAGCCCACCATGCGCATTGAAAATCCTGAATTATCCCTTGCTGACGAAGAATACGATACCCTCATTGAGCTGCTTGAGGCCAATGCTGCAGGCAACAGCATTGTTATGGCAGACGAAAATGTGTGGAATGTGCTTCTGATCGGTGCGGATGAATCCCTTGCAGACGGCAATGCCCGTTCTGACTCGATGATTCTTGTATCCGTCAGCCATTACACCGATACAATTGTTCTGACCTCCATTCTGCGTGACAGCTATCTGAAAATTCCCGAAAACGGCTACAACCGAATCAATGCAGCCCTGCCTTACGGCGGTGTTGCCCTTTTGGCAGAAACCATTGAATCCAATTTCGGTATTCATGTTGACAATTATGCCATGCTTGACTTTTCTCTGTTCAAGGATGTCATTGATGCCATCGGCGGCGTGTATCTGACCCCGACGGAGGATGAGGCGGAATACATCAGCGAGCTGATGGAGCTGCTTGGTCACCCTGAGCTGGTTATTGAAACCCCCAATGAGCTGACTCGTTTTAACGGTGTGCAGGCACTCTATTATGCCCGTATCCGCAAAATGGATTCCGATGTGCACAGAACCGAGCGTCAGCGCAAGCTTTTGCTTGCCGCCAAGGACCGTGTGCTGAGTATGGATCTGACACAGCTGTTGGAGCTTGTAAAGGAATACATGCCCCGCATTGTGACGGATATTGATTCCAAAACCTGCATTTCACTGCTGTTTTCGGCCTACAAAATGCTGCAGGAATACACCATTGAGCAGCACTGCATACCCATGGAGGGTACCTATAGTGACACCTATGTGTATGGCATGAGTGTCAAGCGCATTTATGATTTTGAGAGCAACACCGCACAATGGGAGGAGCTTGTTTACGGCGACCACGAGCCCGTTGCAGCCGAAACCCAACCGACGGAATTGCCGACCGATGAAAGCGGAAACGATGTCATTTTTGCGGAAGATGAATAAAAATGAAGGAGCTGTGTTTTTCACAGCTCCTTTTTTGATGCTTATTTCTTTCTGATGATTTTGCCTCGATGCTTCGGCTCCACGATGACCGGCAGCATGTAAAGCGCCTGCTGTGCAATTTTTACGATTGCTTTATTCTTGAACATACCGGGCACACCCTCTGCAAGGTTTGCTGCAATTTCAGCAACAGGCGGCTCGCTTGAGGGCTTCATCACAACACGGTCACCCAGTGAGAAGGAGAAGGAAAGTCTGCGTTTGCCGATGGTGTTCACGGGACGAACATCCACAATCAGCTCGTTGACCTTGTTCCAGTGTGCACTGCAGCAAACGGTGTAGTTGAGCTGCCCCAGACGCATGGTGCCGTAGCGGTAATGACCGTCCATACCGCAAAGCACGGTGTTCTTTTCGTACCCTTCGGTCCATGTCATGCTGCATTCCTTTTCACGGAATGAAAATTCAATGTTGTCAATATTGCCTGCTTTGTCGCCTGCCATATACACAACTGCCATCGGCAGCATGCTGACAGGGAAGCCAATCAGGTTCAACAGCACATTTTTCCGCATTTTGATGACGGTGTCCTCTAACCGCTGCTCCCACACACTTTCGGAGGCAGGCAGGGGCTCGTCCATTTTTGCATTTTTCAGCAGGTCTGAAAGCCCTGCATAGCTTGTGTCTGCATGCGGTGCATTTTCGTCAAAAAAGGCATTCGGGAAAAACGGCCAGATTACGCTGCGTGCATTGTCCTCGCAGCTGATGCCTGCCGTGCAGATAAACAGCGCATCGTAATCGCTGAACACAATGCCCTGCTGTGTGAACATACCGTCAGCGCGGTAGGAATTGGCAAACGGATTCTGCCAGAAGCAATAGCCATAACCGTTGGAACTGTCGCGGCCTGTGTTGTTGGAGTTGTCAACGACCTTACTTGTGGCAGTTTTTACCCATTCTTCATCCAGAATTCTCTGTCCGTTGAACACACCGCCCTGATGATACATCAGCATCAGCTTTGCAAGGTCTTCGGTCTTCAGGAAAATTCCCCAACCGCCTGCCTCCACATTGTAGGCATCGGTTTCCCACTGCGGTGTATCAATGCCCAACGGCTCAAACAGACGCGGCTGTAAAAATTCACGCACGGTCATGCCCGTCACACGGTGCACAATGGCACAAAGCATATAAATATTTTCATTGACATAACGGAATTCCGCTCCCGGCTCATTGTACCACGGAGCGTTCAGAAATTCCGTAATCTGGTCGTTTTTGGTTTTATCGCTCAAAAAGGACACATTCTTGCCTGAGGTCATGCTTAACAGATGCTTGACCTGCAGCTTGTAAAGTCGTGCATCGGCATCGGTCGGAATATAATCGGGGAAAATATCAACAATGCGGTCCTCAACCGACAAAAGTCCTTCCTGTACGCAAAGGCCGATGGCTGTGGAGGTGACGGACTTGCTGACGGAATACATCTGGTGCGGTGTGTCGGCATTGTAGGGATCAAAATAGCATTCTGCGGCCACCTTGCCGTGGCGGATGACCATAAACGAATGGAAGCGTATGTTGCCGTCCTTTATGTGGTGCATGAATTGTGCAAGCACCTTGGATGAAACACCGACCTCTTCGGGACAGGCTGCACGAGGAATTGAGATTTTATTTTCAGACATACTTTTTCCTCCCTTGGTTCATTCTCATTTAATAATAAATCAGATGATTCTGCTTGTCAAGCACTTGACTTGAATACGCAAAAAGTATACCATAGAAAAATGAACAAGTGATGAAGAAAGGCGGTGCTGTATGGGCAGAAGACTGGATTTTGTGATTCCTGCAGACTATGACGGCAGAAAGGTCATTCATTTTCTGCGCGGTGAGGCAGGGCTTTCTTCACGGCTGACCATATCGCTCAAATACCGCCCTGACGGCATTTTGCTCAACGGGGAACACATCCGCACCATCGACAAACTGAAAACAGGGGATGTGCTGACGGTGAATCTGCCCGATGAGGCAAGCACCGTGACTGCTGTGCCTGTGGTAAAGCTCGATATTGTGTATGAGGATGACGACATTCTTGTTGTCAACAAGCCTGCAGGACTTGCCATGCACCCGACGCATAATCATCAGGACGATTCGCTTGCCAACTGCGTAGCCGCACACCGTCCCGATGCGGTGTTTCGTGCTGTCGGCAGACTTGACAAATGCACCTCGGGGCTTGTGCTGTGTGCACTCAATCAGATGGCTGCTGCAGCACTTTCAGGCAATTATGAAAAACAGTATCTTGCCATCGCAGGCGGTATTTATGAGGGCAAGGGAACGATTGATAAGCCCATTTACCGCCCTGACCCGATGAAAACCCTGCGTGCAGTCGGGGAAACGGGGGAATATGCCGTCACCCATTGGCAGGCACTTGCCTGCAATGATACCTGCTCATTGCTTCGTGTTTGCCTTGAAACGGGAAGAACACATCAGATTCGTGTGCATTTCGCGTCCCTCGGAACACCGCTGATCGGTGATGAGATGTACGGCTCGACCGTCAATCCCCCCGACCGTGCAGCCTTGCATTGCGAAAATCTTACATTTACCCACCCGATTACAAAGGAGCTGCTTACCTTTACTGCTCCCTTACCCGACGATATGCAGTGCATTGTTGATACGATGAAATATTATTAAATTATGGTTTAGCGGTCTGTTGAGGTTACGCACAGACAGACCTCCCCCCCCACCCCTTGTCGCCCCTGAAAGGGGAGATGTCTGCGGAACGCAGACAGAGGGGTTAATGGAGTCAGAGCAGGCTTTCTTAAAGGGTTTGAAGCAAACTTGGTTGAACCCCTCCGACGGCTTCGCCGCCACCTCCCCTTTCAGGGGCGG
>JAZOWJ010000057.1:0-9347 GCA_045659125.1 Acutalibacteraceae bacterium | reverse complement strand
GATACATGGCAAGGCGGTCATCAAAACGGATTTTCAGAATGCCTGCGGCATAATTGATAAATTCAAGAATACCGACGTCACCGTTAAAAATCCCCTGTCCCTCTTCCCCGTCCTTTTCCCATGGGATATCGTAGTTATTGCGCATCTGCATAACCTTATCTCCTTCACGGAAAAAGCGTGCTGCAGAGGCTGTGATTTCATTTTTGATGCGGTCCTTGGGGTTCAGAAGCTCCTGCAGAATACGGTTAAGATTGAATGTTCCGCAGGCACCTTTCTTTGACGGACACAGCACCTGAATGTCATGAACGGGCGAAAAGCCGTAAGCCATCGGCAGTCTGCGTGCTACAAGGTCAGCAATGCAATCCGCAGCCGACAACACCTCGTTTCGTTCCATGAAGAAGAAATCGCTGTCTTTTTTATCGGTCACGGGCTGTTCACCCTGAATGATGCGATGGGCATTGGTAACAATCAGGCTTTGCTGTGCCTGACGGAAAATTTCGGTCAGACACACAACGGGCAGCCGTTCGGAAGCAATCAGGTCATTGAGCACATTACCCGGCCCGACACTCGGAAGCTGGTCTGCATCCCCGACAAGAATCAGCCTGCAACCGAATGGCAATGCATCGAGTAAGTTTGCAAACAATTCGCAATCCACCATGCTCATTTCATCCACAATCAGCGCTTGTGCATCAAGCGGATACTCGGCATTTCTGCCGAAATTGGGTTTATCGTTTTCTGTCCATTCCACTTCAAGAAGGCGGTGGATGGTCTTGGCTTCCCTGCCCGTCACATCGCTCATACGCTTGGCAGCTCTGCCTGTCGGTGCAGCAAGAAGCACCTGCAAGCCGCGGTTTTCGAGCACATCGAGCACTGCCTTGACAGCAGTAGTCTTACCTGTACCCGGTCCGCCCGTCAGAATCAGCATCCCCTTTTCACAGGCAAGGCGCACGGCTTCTCTTTGCTCGGGGGCATAAAACATGCCGTTGCGCTCTTCGCTCTTGTCAATTTCCTTTTCAAGATTGGAAAAGCCTGCCGGCGGAAAACGCAGAATCGTTTTCATGCGTTCTGCAATTTCACACTCAGCTATGTAAATATCAGGCAAAAACAGAAAGTCCTCGCCGTCAAGGATTTCGGAATATAACAATCTGCCTTCCAGCATGGCGTCAATTGCAATTTCCGTTTCATCCTCGGTCAGGTCCAGCAATGCCGCACAGGGAGCAATCAGCTTTCTTCGTGGCAGACAGGTGTGACCGTTGTTATAAAGATTGTGCTTCACAACATGCAATATACCTGCAGTATTGCGGTAGGACGGATCAGGCGAAAGCGCCATGGTCTGCACAAGCTCCTCCACACGGGAAAAGGTAAAATTCTTTTCAATATTGCACAGAACATAAGGATTCTGACGAATGGTGTTCATGGCACCCGCACCGAAATATTTATAAATAGACGTGCTTTCACTTGGCGTGATGCCGTAGTTTTCGAGTTCAATAAGCACCTTGCGCATGGCAAACTGCCGCATGAATTCCTGTGAAATTTCCTTGGCAAGACGAGGCGAAATACCGCGGATTTCCGCAAGACGATCCGGCTCGGATTCAAGGATTTCAAAGGTTCTGTCCTTGAATCGCTCCACAATTTTCATGGCAAGCTTCGGACCGACGCCCTTGATGGCACCCGACGAAAGATAGGTAAATAATTTTGCCGTTGTATCGGGCAGGGATCGCGAAAAGCTTTCGATTTTAAATTGTCTGCCGAATGTACCGTGGGTTGTCCAGTTGCCGATAATGCTCAATTCTTCCCCTGCAGCCACCTCGGGCAGTTCTCCGACAGCCGTAAAGAAATCACCGTTGCTGTTCATTTCCACGACACAAAAACCGTTTTGCGCATTACGGAATGTAACACGCTCAACGGTTGCGGTGATCTGCACTTGTTCACGGTTTAATTGTTCCATCATTGTTCACTTTCCCTGGTCAGGGAATCAAGATATACATATTCTCCGCGGAAGATCTTGCTTCCGTCGCGAAGCACATACGCAAGTCCCGCAGCAACAGCCTTTTCCGGATGCTCGGCAACACGCACAGGCATACCGATGCGCTCTGCAAGCCATGTGTCAATTCCGTGCAGTTTTGCACAGCCGCCTGTCAGAAGAACACCGTCACGGTGCACATCGGCAATCAGCTCGGTGGGGGCTTTTTCGAGCACACTGAGCACGGTCTGCGCAATGGTTTCAAGGTCACCGCGCAGCACGGGATACAATTCTGCAGAGGTTACTTCAAAATTTTCAGGCACACCCGTTGTAATATTTTTGCCATTGACGATCATGGCGACCTCTGTGTCGCGCTCAACGGCACTGCAAACATTCTTTTTGATTTCTTCCGCCGTCAGAATACCTACACTGTAGTTTCGGGCATGCGACAAGTAACGACGAAGTGAGGTTGTCATGCTCCTGCCACCCATGCGTACAAAGGAAGACGCAACGACACTGCCCATCGACAGCATGGCAGCATCTACACTGCCTGCACCGATTTCCACGCACAGAATACCGCCCGGTCTGAAGCAGTTTTCACCTGCGCCGATGGCTGCAGCCAACGGCTTTTCTATAAAACAGGCTCTGCCGCAGCCGCAATCGGTCAGAATGGACAGCAGGGCTCTCTTTTCATTACGCGAAACATCGGTTGAAACACTCATCAGGATATTGGGCTTAAACAAACGATTTCCGCAAATGCGGGTAAGATACGGACGAAGCAATTGCTGTGCGGCTTCAAAGTTGTCCACAACACCGTCAAACACGGGATGCACCGCACGCATGGAGCTTGGCATCCTGCCGAGCATTTCTTCAGCCGCAGAGCCGATGGCAAGGGGTTTTCCCGTGTCGGCATCACAGACAAGAACGGACGGTTCCGAAACAACAACCCCGCGTCCCGCCACACAGATATTCATCGTAGCAGAGCCCAGATCCACACCGATTCGAAGCCCGAGCATAGCAAAAACCGTCCTTTCATCAACATAATGATGTATTGTACCACATATTTTGCTTTACAACAAGAGCAAAAAAAGCAAAAGAAGAAAATTTTTCTATACAAATACAATTTTTCATGGTATAATGATGTCAAATCGGAAAGGAGCTGTCATTATGGAATTTCTGCACAATGAATACAAAATACCGTCCGCAACCGGTGTTGCTGACATTTATGTACAGCGCATTGCCCCCGATGCCGACCCCACTGCAATCATTCAGGTGATTCACGGCATGGCAGAACACACCGACCGCTATATTGATGCAGCCAACTACTTTGCCGCTGCGGGCTTTGCCGTTTTCATGAGCGACCATGCAGGCCACGGCAAATCGATCAACACCGACGAGGACCTCGGTTATTTCGGTGAAAAGGACGGCGACAAGCACCTGGCCGAGGATGCCGCTGCCGTTACAAGACTCGCAAAGCAGACCTACCCCGGCAAAAAGGTGATTCTGTGGGGACACAGCATGGGCTCGTTTGTTACCAGAAATTATCTTGCACGCAGGCTTGAAGCAGTGGACGGAGCAGTCATCTGCGGTACGGCAGGTGCAAACCCTGCTGCAGGTGCAGGCATTCTTGTTGCCAACCTGATTGCAAAAGTCAAGGGCAGCAAATACCGTTCTCCGTTCATCAACTCCCTTGCGTTCGGTGCCTACAACAAGAAATTTGCAGGCAGAACCGATTTCGACTGGCTGAGTGTGGACGAAAAGAATATTGATGTTTATATTGAAGACCCGAAATGCGGTTATCTGTTTACGGCAACTGCTTACCGCGATCTATTTAAGCTGCTTGCCGCTGTGTCTGACAAAAAGAGTTTTGCAGATACACCGAAAGATATTCCTCTGTATCTGATTGCAGGCGATATGGACCCCGTCGGCAATTTCGGCAAGGGTGTTACGCAAGTTTACAACAATTTCAAAAATGCAGGCTGCAATGTCAGCTGCAAGCTATATAAAGGCCTTCGCCATGAAATCCACAATGAGTCCGTCAAAAAAGAGGTTTGGGAAGATATTCTTTCCTTTGCCCGCAGCATTCTTTAATTGAATCACATAAAAATGCGACCTGTTTTTTGCAGGTCGCATTTGTTTTTATATTGCGCAGCCGACGGTGTAGCCCTCATACACAGCAGTGGGAATGATACCGCCGCCGTTGGAGTCGCCGATGTTATAGAGTTCTTTGACTTCATCCTTCAAGGAATCATACAAAGAGGTTTCGGGCGTATTGCCGATGGCAACAATCACGGAATCGGCTTTGAGAGTAACCTGTTTTCCGTCTTTGTCTTTGCAAATGACTTCACTTGCGGTGATTTGTTCAACCTTGGTTTCGGTGAGCATCTGCACACCGTTGCCTTTTAAGTGACCGAGCAGGATGGTCTGTGCGGTCTTGCCCGTATTGCCTGCAAGGGTGGGAAGCATTTCGACAATGCTTACCTTTTTGCCCTTGCTTGCAAGCAGCTCTGCGGTTTCACAGCCGATGGAGCCGCCGCCGATGACGACAACATTTTTGCCCGTTTGTGCGCCTTCAAGAACGGCATTTGCAGAGATTGCACGCTCTGCACCTGCCATGTTAAGTTTGCGGGGATTAACACCCGTTGCACACACAACCGCATCGGGATTCAGGGCAAGAATTTCGTCTTTTGTGACCTTTTTGCCGAGATGCACCTTGACACCCGTCAGCTCAAGCTGTCTTTCAAGATAGGGCATCATAAGTCCTAAATGCTGTTTATAGGGCGGCAAGTATGCAAGCTTCATCTGACCGCCGATCTTGGTATCGGCTTCAAAGAGAGTAACATCATGTCCGCGCTTTGCGGCAATTCTTGCGGCTTCCACACCGGCGACACCGCCACCAACCACGACGACCTTTTTCTTGGTTTCCGCAGGGGTGATAGTGTAATCATTATCCCCTCTTGCAAGCACGGCATTGCCCGAGCAGACCGCACGGCAGCCATGCTGCAGCTGATGGTCGATACAATGACCGCAGCCGATGCAGGGACGGATCTCGTCTTCCCTGTTCTGCTCAATGAGATTGACAAGATCGGGCTGTGCAAGAAGTCCGTGACCGATGAAAATCATATCACACTGTCCGCTTGCAAGTGCTTTTTCAGCCTTGGCAGGATTCTGTGCTCTGCCGCCGCCGATGAGCGGAATGGTTTTTTTCTTGCCTGTTGTTAAAAGAATTCCGAGCTTCATGACCATGCAGAGCGCTACCGCCATGCAATCGGGGTATGCGGATTCGGGGGCTTCCTTCTTGCCTGCTTCACGGTTCCATTTGCCTGCAAGCACTTCAATGGCATCCACGCCTGCTTCCTGGAACTTTTTGCAGTAATAGACACCGTCGAGCATGGAAATACCGCCGTCCTTACCAAGCTCAATGACGGACAGTTTAATGATGATCGCAAAATCCTCACCGCAAAGCTCACGGATGCGCTTTACGATATTCAGATGGAAACGAATTCTGTTTTCGCGGCTGCCGCCGTATTCATCGGTGCGGATATTGGCCTTGCTTGACAAAAACTGCTGACCGAGATAATATCCGACCGCATGAATTTCAACACCGTCAAAGCCTGCTTTTTTGGCACGCAATGCGGCCTGCGCATATTTTTCTTCAATTGCTTTGATTTCAGCTATGGTGAGCTCACGGGGTGTTTCGTTGGCAAGTCCCATCATGAAGGAATAAGGCATTGCAACGGCACTCGGACCGACGGGCTGATCGCCGATGATGGGTCTTCTTGCCCCTCTGCCCGTGTGGGAGATCTGCAAAAATGCTTTCGAGCCGCCTTCGTGAATGACATCAGCAAGCTGTGTCATACCGGGTATGTATTTATCGTCATCAATGACAAGCATTCCTTTTGTGTTCAGTCCCAACGGAGAATCCACGCAGGTGACCTCCACGATGATGGCACCGACACCGCCCTTGGCACGTTCAGAATAATGATTCAGAACCGCCTGATTGACAAAGCCGTTTTCAGCCTGGCTCATGCCCATTGCAGCCATAACGGTTTTATTGCGAAGCTCGACCTTGCCGATTTTTGCGGGAGATAACAAATTGGGATATTTTGCGTGCATAAAAAAACACCTCTTCCTCAAACAATTCTTTTTTCAGTATAATACATCAAAATCTTTTTTGCAATAGAGAAAATTGATATATTTTTGCAGAAAAGTCTTGACTTTCACCCCACGTAAAAGTGTAAAATGAAGCCATAAGGAGGGTGAAATCATGAAAATCAAGACCGTTTGCGAACAGACGGGGCTGACCGACCGTGCCGTTCGCTACTATATTGAAGAAGAAATTCTGCACCCGTCCTTCACGGAAAACTACCTCGGCAGAAAGACTTACGACTTCTCGGACGAGGATGTGCAGATGCTAAAGGACATTGCCGTGTTGCGTAAATTCGGTTTTTCCGTGGCACAAATCAAGGAGATGCAGACCTGCCCCGAAAAAACAATCAGCATTGCAAAACAACTGAAAGAAGAAAAGAAAGAAATCATTAAGATCGAGCAAGAATTACTGGCGGCGCTCGAGCAGCTCGATGCCGAACAGTGCTATACATTGCGTGAACTTGCAACAATATTGAGCAAACCCGTGACAGACAAGGCACTGCCTGTCGAAGACACAAAATGGCGGTTGTTGAAAACCACCTGCCGTGTGATAAACATTATTTGTAATTTGTTTGCAGTTGTACCTGTTTTAATTGTATTGCTTGGGATCATAGGATCCTATGCATATTTCAGTTACCCGACAACGGATTATAAATGTTTATTATATACAGTTCTGTTTTTATTACCAAACATAGTGTCAGTTGTTCTTTTTTTTGCAAAAACAAATGCTATATTTAAAGTAGTTGTCCGCATCACATTATCTGCTGTTTGTGCACTCTGCGCAACAATAGCAATTATGTTTTCATGGGGCATTTGTTATATATCAGAAACTGATAATATTTACAATTACAGAAATTTGGATACCGATTGTCAGCTCAATCATGATATGATCTATCAAAACCTTTTTCCCGGTTCTTACAGATTTGACAGCTATGACAACAAAATTACCGTACCGAAAAACGCATTGTATTATTATCATCATGAATATTTGCTTGATCCTTATGACCAGGGACCATGTGAAATTTACACCGAATTCACAACGGATATGGTCACAATACAAGAGGAAAAAGAGCGCATTGAACAATTATTTACTTCTCATAAGCAAACATCTGATGAGTTTAAGCTTTCAACGGGTACAAAAGGTGATTATGCATACATAATGTACCATCGGGGAATTTCACCGTTCACTGTAACCGATACAGAAGATGACAAGCGGTCTTACATTTTTTCTTATTACATTTTTGCTTATAATGAAAAAGCGCAGACAGTTCGCTATCTTTGCGGCAACACTTCATATCACTATATCCCGTATTGCAATACGTTGGATTGGTAAAAGACAAAGGGTGAAATTATGAAAATCAAGACCGTTTGCGAACAGACGGGTCTGACCGACCGTGCCGTTCGCTACTATATTGAAGAAGAAATTTTGCATCCGTCCTTCACGGAAAACTACCTCGGCAGAAAGACTTACGACTTCTCGGACGAGGATGTGCAGATGCTCAAGGACATTGCCGTATTGCGCAAATTCGGTTTTTCCGTGGCGCAAATCAAAGAAATGCAGACCAGCCCCGAAAAAACAATCAGTATTGCAAAACAACTGAAAGAAGAAAAGAAAGAAATCATTAAGACCGAGCAGGAACTTTTGGCAGCATTGGAGCAGCTCGAAGCCGAACAGTGCTATACATTGCGTGAACTTGCTAGTGTATTGAGCAAACCCGTGACCGACAAGGCACTGCCTGTCGAAGACTCAAAATGGCGGTTGTTGAAAGCCACTTACCTCATCATACGCAACTCGTTGTTCACCATTATCGCAGCGTTGCCGATTATCATTGTGTTATATAATTTTGCTCTTTCCCACAGCAGATTTTATTATCCGAAATACAATATATACTCTCATATTTTTATGTTTGTGTTGTTGCTGCCGAATCTCATATCCTTGTTTATTGTTTTTACAAAAACAAAACAACATATCAAAACGATGCTCCGCACCATATCCTCTGTTTTATGCGTTGTGATGCTGTTCCCTGTTATATTCTTTTCTACAACATTGCTGTGTGAATCGGAAACAAGTGATATTAAAAATTACAAAAGATTGGATGTTACTTGCAATCTTAACAATGATGCGGTATTCCAGGATCTGTTCCCGAATCCGTCCGGCTATTATTATATTGCACCAAACGAAGGCAAGATCATAATTCCCGAAAGTGCAGAATACTATTACAATTATTTAAACATCCACCCGGAATACAAATACGACATATATGTTGCATTTCAGACCGACAAAAACACACTCGACAATGAAATCAACAGAGCTAAATCTGTCTTTGATGACCACCAATTAAGTTACACAAGCGGCAAACAAGGCGACTACACATATTTGTTCTGTTGCGCTGATGCAGCGCCGTTTGAAAAAATCTCTATTGACAAAAAAACAGATCCGTATCAATATCTGTATTACATTTTTGCATACAACGAACAAACCATGACAGTGCGTTATATTTGCGGTGCGAGTTTTCTCGGCGGGCCTGCATATTTCAGTACACTGGATTGGTGAAAATACGAAATATAAAAGGGACTGCCGAAACAGTCCCTTTTATGTTTTTATCGGTTACAGAATATGACGGACAACATACAGAATAATGTTGAGGATGTTGTTCAGGATATAGCGGATTGCAGAGAAAATATAGGGGAATTCAAAGTTCCATTCGGAGGGCTTCTGCAAAGCGCCGAGCAAGGAGCCGTCATATTCATACGGTTCAAGGAATGCCTTGGTGTGCATTTTTGCAATACACAGGTTTTTGCAGGCTTCACGCAGTGCCGTACCGAAGCCGATGGGGTCGTTATTGTAAGCATTGTGGCATGCAATCACATGGGAAACCACATTGACCGCCCAGATGCCCGTAAGCATGGTGTCGTTGCCGTTATAAACCGCAATAACGGGGCTCATGTAGCCTGTGCCTGTGAAGTTCCACGAATAGTCGGAGACGACGAAGCCTTCAAATCCCCATTCATCGCGAAGCACATCCTTGAGCAGAGCCGAGCTTGCACCGCACCACTTTGTGCCGATACGGTTAAAAGCGGACATAACGCCCTTGCAGTCAGTTTCCTTGACGGGAATTTCAAAAGCTTTGAGATAAATTTCACGCATGGTCTGCTCGTCTGCCCATGTGAAAATCCCCTCACGATGGGATTCCTGGTCGTTAAGCACGAAGTGCTTGATTGTAACAACAAGACC
>JAZOWJ010000056.1:0-1185 GCA_045659125.1 Acutalibacteraceae bacterium | reverse complement strand
AAGCAAAATCGACCTCACCCTTGACCCCGTCACCGACCGCCTGCAGAATGTGACCTACACACGCACATTCCGCCTGCACTACACCGTGACCTTCATCGGTGACCTCGCAGAGCTGGGCACAAAGACACTCACCCTTGACTGCACACTCACAAGCCGCTACGACATCACATGGGCAGGCATTTCCATCGGGCAGGACCGCATTTCGCTCGGCAAAAACGGCTATCAGGCGCTGAGCATGACTGTGAACAAGGCTTCAGACACCGAGGACTACAAACTCACCTTTGTCTCCTCCGATGAGAGCATTGCCGTTGTCACAGACCAGGGTGTTGTGGAGGCCGTTGCCCTGAGCGACAAGCCCGTGACCGTCACCGCAACCCTCGAATATTTAGGCAAAACCTACACCGATACCTGCGAGGTGCTCGTCATCATCGAGCCCGAAAGTGTGAAAATGCACTCCAAGGCACAGACACTGAAAATCGGTGAACAGACAACCCTTTCGGCATCGGTGCAGCCCGAAAAGGCAAGCATTAAAAACATTATCTGGTATTCTCCCGACGAATCGGTTGCAACCGTGGATGAAAACGGTGTTGTGACCGCCGTGGGAGAAGGTAAGGTGCAGATTATTGCAGTCAGCGAAATCGGAGAATACATGGCAGGCTGCAACATCACGGTTGAAGGAGGTGCACAATAATGGACGAAAACAAGGTTAATGTTCAGAACAACGACGGCACAAGGCTGCCGAATGTTTACGAAAACTACAACTATGTTTCCACCAAGGAAAGCGTTGCGTATCTTCTGAATGACGTTTCCAACACCTTCAACATCAATTCCTTCCAGGAGCGCTACATCTGGGACGTTGTCAAAATCGACTTCACCATTTCCGCCATTGTAAATATCTTCACAAGTGCGTGGGACATTTTCAACGATATCATCCTTGCCACGGTTGTTGACTCCACGCGCACACGACTCGGCAAATTCCGTCCGTACCTGCTCGGGCTTCAGATTCCGTTGACCCTGCTGGGGGCACTGTACTGGATGATTCCGCTGTTCTTCCCCAACACCTCGGCAACCTATGTGCCGAAGCTCATTTTCTATTTCGCATTCAGCGTTATCAACGAAACCGCAGCCACCGCCATTTCCCTTGCAAAGGGCGGCTACCATTCCACAATTACACCAAACCCGAAT
>JAZOWJ010000055.1:0-5997 GCA_045659125.1 Acutalibacteraceae bacterium | reverse complement strand
CATTGGATTCGTCGGTGTCGATGTGCATGGCAAGTGCAAAATTGGGATGTACACGAACAACGACATCACCGAAGATGAGGGTGCGTTCTGCGGATTCGATCTTGACATTGACAATCTGCTTGTCTTCAAGACCGTAGTTTTCAGCATCAGCAGGGGTCATGTGGATGTGACGCTTTGCGACGATAACGCCGTCAGCGATTTCAACTTCACCCTTGGGGCCGACAATCTTGCAGCCACCGGAGTTTGCGATGTCACCGGACTCACGAACGGGAGCAACAACACCGATGCTTCTTGCGTCGGAAGCGGAAATTTCAACCTGGGTTGCGGGACGAACGGGACCGAGGATGGAAACGCCGGGGAACTGACCCTTGGGGCCGATAACAGCAACTCTTTCTTCGCAAGCATACTGACCGGGCTGGGAAAGATCCTTTTTCTTGGTCAGCTCATAGCCTTCACCGAAGAGAATGTCGAGAGCCTCGCGGGAAACGTGAACGTGTCTTGCAGATGTTTCGATAAGAACTTCTTTTTTCATTTTTTATACCTCCGATTTGAATTCCGATTAGATATTATACAATTGATTTCGACAATTTACAAGAGGATTTTGGAAAATTACAAAATTTATAGAACATAAATAAAAATGCTGCCACATTTTATTATTTTTATTATTATTAAACTATTGACAGTTTTTTAACAAAGTGTTATACTGTATCTTGGTTTGGGTTAGGGTAAATTCTGCCCAAAACCGCAAAATGTTTATTATTTTTTATTTTTGAATGGAGGATATTCAGAAATGCAGAAAAAAATCAGCAACCTTCCCTTTAACGGCACTCCTGAACAGGAAGCAAAGCTGCAGGCCATTCTTGCAGAAGCCAACGGCGACAAGAGCCGCCTGATGGGCGTTATGCAGGAAGCTCAGAACATCTACGGCTACCTTCCCTACGAGGTACAGCAGATGATCGCTGAAGGTCTCGGCGTTCCGATGGAAAAAGTTTACGGTGTTGCCACCTTCTACGCACAGTTTGCACTGTCCCCCAAGGGCAAGTACAACATCTCCGTATGTCTTGGTACTGCCTGCTATGTCAAGGGCAGCGGTGATGTGCTTGACAAGATCTGTGAAATCGTCGGCATCCAGCCCGGTGAATGCTCCGCAGACGGCAAATATTCCGTTGAAGCTTGCCGTTGCATCGGCGCTTGCGGTCTTGCTCCCGTTATGACGATCAATGATGACGTTTACGGCAGACTGACCACAGATATGATTCCCGGTATTCTCGCTAAATACGAATAATCGAACCCGATCAAAAAAGGGGTTGCGTTTTATGAACATTGAAACGATCAAAAACCTGCTCGACGCAGAAATTCTTTGCTGTGAAGAGCATCTTGACACCACCGTCCATTCTGCCTGCGGCAGCGACATGATGAGCGATGTGCTTGCATTTGTCAAAGACCAGGCTGTTCTGCTGACGGGACTTGTCAATTCACAGGTGATCCGCACGGCAGTGATGATGGATATGCGCTGTGTGGTCTTTGTAAGAAGCAAGCGTCCGACCTTGGAAATGATTGAATTCGCAGAAGAAAACGGCATCGTTCTTCTTTCAAGCGACATGCGTATGTATGAAGCCTGCGGAACACTTTACACCAACGGTCTGGGTGTTTCCCAAAGAGCATGAGCGAATTTCTGAACTTCCACTTTGAGGTGGACGGCGATAATTTCGTTTCGGCAGGGCAGGCTTCGGTGCAGATGAAAAAAAATATGCGCCAGCTCGGTCTTTCCCCCGAAATCATTCGTAAGGTCTCCATCGCCATGTACGAAGGTGAGATCAACATGGTCATCCATGCCCACGGCGGTGTGGCGGATGTCAATGTATATGAAGATCGCATTGAAATTATCCTCGACGATAAAGGCCCCGGCATCAAGGATATTGACCTTGCCATGCAGGAAGGTTATTCCACGGCGAATGACCATGTCCGTGCACTCGGTTTCGGTGCAGGCATGGGACTTCCCAACATGAAACGCTACACCGACGACATGAAAATTGAAACCGTGGTCGGTGAAGGCACAAAAATCACAATGTCCGTGAACTTAAGCTGACAAAATAAAAGGTGATTTTTTTGAACGATTACAGACATTCCGTAGTTCTTGATAAAGAAAAATGCACGGGTTGCACCACCTGCGTGCGCCACTGCCCGACGGAAGCCATCCGCATTAAAGACGGACACGCCGAGATCAACACAAACCGCTGTATCGATTGCGGTGAGTGCATCCGCGTGTGTCCCCACAAAGCAAAAAAAGCCATGTGCAGTAAGCTGGAACACTACATGCACTATAAATGGAAAATTGCTTTGCCGGCACCTTCCCTGTTCGGTCAGTTTGCAGGACTTGACGATGTGGACTGTGTTCTGCAGGGGCTTCTGGACATCGGTTTTGACGATGTGTATGAAGTGGCAAAAGCCGCTGAACTGGTTTCTGCCTACACCCGTTTGTATTTAAAAACGGAAGGCATCAAAAAACCCGTCATCAGCTCTGCCTGTCCCGTTATTTCAAGACTCATTTCCCTGCGTTTTCCGTATCTGAAAGACAATCTGATGCCCATGTTGCCTCCCATGGAAATTGCCGCAATTCTGGCAAAGCAAAAGGCAAAGCAGGAGCATCCCGAATTAAAAGACGAAGACATCGCTGTGTTCTTCATTTCTCCGTGTGCCGCCAAGGTCAGCTACATCCGCAACGGCTACGGTGACTACAAGAGCAACATTGATGTGGTCGTATCCATGAGTGAGATTTATTTCCTGCTCATCGGCGTTATGAAACGCGACAAAACACCCACTCTCACAAGCGAGTCCGGCATGATCGGTATCGGCTGGGCTTCGACGGGCGGTGAGTGTGCGGCAATACTGAATGACAATTATCTGTATGCCGACGGCATTCAGAATTGCAATCAGGTGCTCGATTCCATTGAAAACGGCAATATGCCGCCGCAGCTCGAATTCATTGAGCTCAATGCGTGCATCAGCGGTTGCGTGGGCGGAATCATGACGATTGAAAATCCGTTCATCGCAAAAACAAGATTGCAGGCTGTCAGACGCTATATGCCCGTATCCAAAAACTTTTTGTCGCAGGACACCGGTTTTATTCCACCGGAATACATCACCGAATCCCTGCCGACCTACATTCCGATTTCAAGACTCAGTGACAACATGGGCGAATCCATGCGCATGATGGCACAAATCCAGAAGCTGCGCAAGGAGTTACCCAACATCGACTGCGGTGCATGCGGTTGTCCGACCTGCCGTGCATTTGCGGAAGACATTGTCAAGGGGCTGATCCCCGGCATTGAGCACTGTGTGGTACTCGCACAGCGCAAATGTGCAGAAAAAGCAAAGGAGGAAAGCGAGCATGACTGTCAATGCACTGATTGAAAAATATGAGCTCACACCGCTTTCCCTGCCCGATGGAGACCGTGAGGTCAAGGGCTGCTACATCGGCGACCTGCTGAGCTGGGTCATGGGCAGAGCACAGGCAGACAATGCCTGGATTACCATTATGTCCAATATCAACATTGCAGCCGTTGCAGCACTTTCGGATGTAAGTCTTGTGATTCTGGCAGAAGATGTAACACCCGACGAAAACGTGCTGACAACCGCACAGGCAAAGAACGTGAACATTGCACGCACTTGCCTGCCTGCATTTGAAACAGCCGTTAAAATTGCCTGCGATATATGAACCGTTATTACTACGATTTTCACATCCATTCCTGCCTTTCTCCCTGCGGAGATGATGACATGACTCCGAACAACATTGCCGGCATGGGTGCGCTGGCAGGCCTGCAGGTCATGGCTCTGACTGATCATAACACCTGCAAGAACTGCCCTGCATTTTACAAGGCGGCAAGAAAAAACGGAATCATCCCCATTGCCGGAATGGAGCTGACAACCGCAGAGGACATTCATATTGTCTGCCTGTTTGAAAAGCTCGAGGATGCGCTTTTGTTTGACGAATTTGTTGAAACACAGCGCATACGCATCAAAAACCGTCCCGACATTTTCGGTGAACAGCAGATTATGGATGAAGAGGACAATGTCATCGGAAAAGAGGAGTTTCTTCTTTCCAATGCAACCATGCTCACCATCGAGCAGGTCCCCGAAGCGGTCAGCAGATACAACGGAATTTGTTACCCGGCACACATTGACCGTGAGGCCAACGGGGTGATTGCCACCCTCGGTACCTTCCCTGAAGAGCCTTACTTCGGCTGTGCCGAATTCCACGACAAAGAAAAACAGACGGATTACAAAAGCAGATATCCGCTCGTTGCAGAAAAAACCTTGCTGGTTTCCTCCGATGCGCATTATCTGTGGGACATCCGCGACAAGGATGCGTTCTTTGAAATTGACGACGAGCCCTACTCATCCGATAAGGTCCGCAAAGAAATTTTCCGTCTGCTGCGAGGTGAATAAACAAAGATGAAGGAATTATCTTTAAATATTCTCGACATCGCACAAAATTCAATAAAAGCCGGTGCGGATACAATAAAAATCGAGTTAACCGAAAGCAGCAACCGTTTTGAAATCCGTATAACGGATAACGGCTGCGGTATGACAGAGGATTTTGTCCGCAACGTCACAGACCCGTTCACGACCACCAGAACAACCCGAAAGGTCGGACTGGGCATTCCGCTGTTTAAATTGGCGGCGGAGCAAACAGGCGGTACACTTAACATTTCGTCAAAGCACAAAAGTGAACACCCGCAGGACCACGGCACCGTGGTTACGGCTGTGTTTGATCCGACACACATGGACTTTACCCCTCTCGGAGATATCTCTTCAACGATTACCATTCTCATTCAGGGAAGTCCCGATATTCACTGGATCTACACGCACCAAAAGGATAACGGCTGTGTTTCACTCGACACCGACGAGCTTAAGGCCGTGCTGGGTGATGTTCCGCTTGACACCTTTGAGGTTCTCGCATGGATCGGCGATTACATCAAAGAACAATATCAAGGTTTATAAAAAAATAATATACATTTATGAAAGGATCTGTAAACAATGAAGTCTTTAGCAGAACTTGCAGCAATCAGAGAAAAAATGCAGGGCAAAGTCGTTCTTCGTGAAGGCAGCGGTGACATCCGTGTAGTTGTCGGTATGGCAACCTGCGGTATCGCAGCCGGCGCAAGACCCGTCCTCAACGCTTTCGTTGAAGAAGTCAACAACCATGACCTCGCAGGCAAGGTTACCGTATCCCAGACCGGATGCATCGGTATCTGCCAGTTTGAGCCTGTTGTTGAAATCTACGAAGCTGACAAAGAAAAGGTCACCTATGTCAAGATGACTCCCGACAAGGCCAAGGAAGTTATTGAAAAGCACATCATCGGTGGCAAAATCATCGAAGAATACACAGTAAGCAATATTTAAAGTAATTTTGGAGGTATAAAAATGGTTCGTGCTCAAGTATTGATTTGCGGCGGCACCGGCTGTACTTCTTCCGGCAGCGTCAAGCTCATTCCGGAATTCGAAGCACATCTCGCAAAGAACGGTCTTACAGAAGAAGTCAAGATTGTCAAAACCGGTTGTTTCGGTCTTTGCGAACTCGGTCCTGTTGTTATTGTTTATCCCGACGGCACCTTCTACAGCCGTGTAGAAACTTCCGACGTACAGGAAATTGTTGAAGAACATCTTCTCAAGGGTCGTATTGTTGAACGCCTTGCTTACACTGATGTTGCTGCTGATGCAGTCATCGAAGGCAATGTTTCCCTGAATGACACCCGTTTCTATGCAAAGCAGAAGCGTGTTGCTCTTCGTAACTGCGGTGTTATCGACCCCGAAAACATCGAAGAATACATCGCCATGGACGGTTATGCAGCTCTCGGTAAGGCTCTGACCGAAATGACTCCCGAAGAGGTCATCAAGACGGTTATGGATTCCGGTCTTCGCGGCAGAGGCGGCGGCGGCTTCCCCACCGGTCTGAAGTGGAGCTTCACAGCCAAGAATCAGGCTGACCAGAAG
>JAZOWJ010000054.1:0-4165 GCA_045659125.1 Acutalibacteraceae bacterium | reverse complement strand
CCGCTTGTGACAAGATGAATGCAATCAATTTTTTCATTTTTCAGAATTTTTGCAACCGCACTGCGGTGCGTGAACATGGATGTACCGCCCTCAACAATGCGCTCAACAAGGCCTCTTCCCTCGGTGGCCCTGCGCTTGGGTGCGGTGTTGACAAGCTGCAGCTTCACACCCACTGCAGGATTTTCCATGTATTCAACGATCATTTTTGTCCAGTTTGCAATACCGCCGTAGGGTGGCGGATAAGGGGAAACAAGCAAAATATTCTGCATCAGCCTTCCTCCTTTTGAACAAGCGCATTGAGCTGCCCTGTAAGACGGCTCATAAAGACCTCGCTTGTGAAGTTTTCGCTGAAATATGCTCTTGCGTTTTCACCGCAGCCGACAAATGCAGCCGGATTGTCAAGATATTCCCGCATAAGCCCTGCAAGACCCTGACTGTCGCCGGCAGGAACACTTTTGCCGCATTGTGCGTCTTCAAGCACCTTCACGGCTGCTCCGTTGATGGCGGCAAGAATGGGCTTGCTGACGGTCATATAAGTCTGCAGCTTACCGGGCAGGGTATCACCGACGGCACTGTCACCTGCAAGAGTCAGAAGAAGCACATCTGCTTTTTTGTACTGTTCACCCATCTCTTCAGGCTTGAATCGCCCGGGGAAGATGATTTTATTTTCCAGACCTGCATCCTTGGTTTTTTGTTTTAAGCTCTGCATTTCCGAGCCGTCACCGACAAGATGAATCTGAAAATCCGTGCGGTCCTTTAACTGCACCGCGGCATCAATCACCGTTTCAAGCGATTGCGCCTTGCCGAGATTGCCTGCAAACATAAAGATTTTCTGTTGCTTTTCTTCACCTGTCAGGTCTGCCTGCAGCAGGCTTCCGTTGGCATGCTGCGGAATATAAACAAGCTTTTGAGACGGCACATTGCAGACCGCCTGCAGATAGTCAACAAACGGCTCGCTTGTGACACCGATTTTATCTGCCTGTGCATAAAGATATTTTGAAAGCACGGCTGCACCCTTGAAAATCGGATTTCCCTCGCCGACCATAGTGCCTGCAGAAGCGGGCCAAAGGTCAAGGCAATACAGGAACATGGGCACCTTTTTGCGTTTTTTGTAAATCACGGCAGGCAGCACCATGGTGATGGGTGACAGCTGATAAGATAAAACAAGGTCGAACCTTTCACGCATGAAAAGGGCTTTCAGCGAAGACGAAAGGGCAAAGGATGCATAGTTGAGCATCAGTGTCAGTGCACCGTTGCCTCTGCCGATTTCAAAACAGCGGATCACCCTTACCCCGTCAATTTCTTCCCTGCGCTTACGGCCGAAGCGATATTCCTTGGGGACTTTACCCTGCGGATAATTCGGCAGACCTGTCAGCACGGTGACCGAATGGCCTGCAGCTTTAAGCATGGGAGCAATTTCATTGATGAGGAAATTTTCGGGAAAATAATTCTGACAAACCACAAGAATTTTCATATAGTTCCCTCTCTTTTTACCAAGTGAATGACCAGGTTTCGGTGAGATATCCTGTCATTTTTGCGGTTGCGGAAATGCCGAGCGAGCCGGAACCGACACCTGTCATAGGCAGATATTCGCGGAACACAAGCGGCATACCGTTTGCATCGACGGTAATGTCGATCTGTCCTTCATGGTAGGTAACGGTGCCCGAGTCAATCTTGGCGCCCTGCAGGTCAAACTGTTCAAGCTTGAGATAGCCCATGCAGGTGGAATGATAAGGCGGATGCTCGTTCAGATCGCAGGTTTCCTCACGGATACGCACGGTATAGGTGATGCTGCCGTCTGCATTCTGCTTTGCACCGTATGCCGTGACACCTGCAGGATTGATTTTGAATGCCTCGCCCGACGGCGGAATCACATCAAACGGTGTGACGATTTCATTTGTTTTCGGGTCGGTTGCCGTGCCGTTGACAAAATGATAGGTCAGTGGCTTGATGCTGTCAATAATAGCCTGAATGATTGCTTCACCCGGTGCGCGAAGCCATGCAATGCTCAGCTCAAGAATTTCGGCATTGCCGGTCTGCTCCTTGAGAGCTGTAAAGTTTTTTGCACCCTTCACATAGCCGATTGCATTATTCTTAGCAGTGATCACCTGCTCAAGAGAATAGCTTGACGGATCAGCCGGGGCGGTCGGTGCTTCGGTTGCATTGACATCCTGCGTGGCTGCCTCTCCGTTCACATCCGTGGGCTGCACAGCGGTGGGAGAGGTTACACTCGGCAGAGTCGGAATGATGCTGTTCGGATTATAGGGACTACCGAGGGTGCTGCTTTCAACAGGATTCGTAGTCAGGGGATTGTTATAGGGGTTATAAAGGCTGATTGCGCTGTCGGCATCATACGGCACAGTGGTCTGTTGGGGCTGCTGTGTAAACAACAGCGAGCCGATGTAAACCACATCCGCCAACAGCACAACGGTGATAACCGCCAGCACCACAACCAAAACTTTTTTAACCATATTCGTTCCTCATTTGCTTATTCAAGCATTTTCTTCAAAAATCTGCCCGTATGACTTTCGGGCACAAGGGCAACCTCTTCGGGGGTGCCGACCGCAACGATCTGACCGCCACGGTTACCGCCCTCGGGACCAAGATCAATGACATGGTCTGCACACTTGATAACATCAAGATTGTGTTCAATGACAACAACGGTATTGCCTTCGTCTGCAAGGCGTTGCAGGACGGTGATGAGCCTGTGCACGTCTGCGGTGTGAAGCCCCGTTGTTGGTTCATCTAAAATATACATCGTTCTGCCTGTTGCACGCTTTTGCAGCTCGGTGGAAAGCTTGACACGCTGTGCCTCACCGCCCGAAAGCTGTGTGGCAGGCTGACCGATTTTGACATAGCCGATGCCGACATCGTACAGTGTCTGCAGCTTGCGACGGATGGACGGCAGATTTTCGAAGAATTTAAGTCCTTCTTCAATCGTCATATCCAACACATCGGCAATGCTCTTGCCCTTGTATTTCACATCGAGTGTTTCGCGGTTGTAGCGTGCACCCTTGCACACCTCGCAGGGCACATACACGTCCGCAAGGAAGTGCATTTCGATTTTAACAATACCGTCACCCTGACAGGCCTCGCAGCGGCCGCCCGAAACATTGAACGAGAAGCGCCCCGGGGCATAACCGCGCAATTTTGCATCCTGCGTTTCGCTGAAGAGCTTGCGGATGTCATTGAATACCCCTGTGTAGGTGGCAGGGTTGGAGCGGGGTGTTCTGCCGATGGGAGACTGGTCTATATCTATGACCTTGTCAAGATGCTCAATACCTTGCATCCCTGCATGCTTGCCGGGGATTTTTTTGGCATTGTTCAGCTCGTTTGCAAGGCGCTTGTAAAGAATCTCATTGATGAGAGAGGATTTACCCGAGCCCGAAACACCGGTTACGGCAATGAGCTTGCCGAGCGGGAATTCCACATCCACATTCTGCAGATTGTTTTCGGCAGCACCGCGGATGATAAGGCTGTTGCCGTTGCCGGGTCTGCGCTTTTCGGGGACGGGAACCTTTTTCTTGCCCGAAAGATACTGTCCTGTAACGGAATCCTTGCAGTTGATGATATCCTTCGGCTTGCCTGCACACACGATTTCACCGCCGTGGATGCCTGCACCCGGGCCGATATCCACAACAAAGTCGGCATTGAGCATGGTGTCCTCGTCATGCTCAACAACAATAAGTGTGTTGCCGATATCACGAAGCCGTTTCAGTGTTGCAAGCAGCTTTTCGTTGTCACGCTGATGAAGCCCGATGCTCGGTTCATCGAGCACATACAGCACACCCGTCAGCGAGGAGCCGATTTGTGTTGCAAGACGGATTCGCTGTGCTTCACCGCCCGAGAGAGTACCTGCATTACGATTGAGGGTCAGATAATCCAGACCGACACTGCTTAAAAATGTGAGTCGCTCGCGGATTTCTTTTACAATGCGGTCCGCAATGAATGCATCACGCTCCGAAAGCTGCAGATCTTCAAAAAACTGTTCTTCTTCTGCTACGCTCATTTTGCAAAGGGTGTCGATATTAACATCTCCGACCGTAACATACAGGCTTTCCTTGCGCAATCTTGCACCGCCGCATTCGGGGCACGTGCATGAACGCATGACCTGCTCGATTTCCCAACGTGACCAGTCGCTGCCGGTTTCACGGTAACGGCGTTC
>JAZOWJ010000053.1:0-5722 GCA_045659125.1 Acutalibacteraceae bacterium | reverse complement strand
GGGTTGGAGTCGTCCAGACGCAGGTTGCATTCACCGCCGTATTTTTCGGCTGCGGAGAAGTCGGTGCAGATAGCCTTTGCATGGCCGATATGCAGGTAGCCGTTGGGCTCGGGTGGAAAACGGGTCTGCACACGGGTATTCTTGCCCGAGGCTAATTCTTCGTCAATGATATCGTGAATAAAATTGGAATTGGATTTTACGATTTCTTCCATTTCTTTTTCCTCTCTTAAATGTTATTCAGGAATGCGGTCATGCGGGCAAGCACCTTTTCCTTGCCGAGCAGCTGCATGATTGTGCAAAGGTCGGGGGTGTTGAGTCTGCCTGTTACGGCAAGGCGGATAACACCGCTCACATCACCGACATGGCCCTTGAAGGCATCGGGATTCTTTTTGTATTCTTTTACATTCGGGGTAAAGCCCAGCGGCTCGCAAAGGTCCTTGATTTTGTTGAACCACACATCCTTTTCGTCGGCTGCATCGTACACTGCCATGTAGGCATTGAGAATGGCCTTTGCATCCTCTGCACTCACATTGGCAGGGATGGTATAGCAGGGAACAAACAGGCTGTCGAAGAAGTAGGAGAAGAAGTCCTTGACCTCGTCCCATTTTGCAATGTCCTTGCGGGGCTTGGGATTTTCGCGGTCGATGTTGATGATTGCCTTTGCAAAATCGGCATCGGCGGTGAACAGGTCGTAAAGCTCTGTGTCGAATTCCTTTGCCCATTCAACAACACGCTCATAAACGGTGTCGGCGGTCATCACGGAAATAACGCCCTTGCTGATGTCTGTGAGCTTGACAAGGTCAAACAAACAGCCCGAAACACTCATCTTTTTCAGATTGAACGGATACTTGTTCACATCTTCCTTGGGATTTGCTCTGCGCCAATCCTCAAAGCCCGAGTTGAGCAATGTCAGCAGATATTCCACAACGCTTTCCTTGGGGAAGCCGTTTTCAACAAAGTAGCTGACGGCAGCCTCGGGGTCCTTGCGCTTGGACAGCTTTCTCTTGGTGCCGTCCTCCTCGTCAATTTTCATCACCTGTGCGGTGTGGCAGTACTTGGGCATCTTGTAGCCGCAGGCACGGAAGAGTGCAATGTGGGTGGGAACGGAGGAAATCCATTCTTCACCGCGCACAACGTGGGTGGTACGCATGAAGTGGTCGTCGCAGGCGTGTGCAAAGTGATAGGTCGGCACACCGTCGGTCTTGAGCAGCACCTCATCACGCAGGTTTTCGGGCAGCTCAATCTTGCCCTTGATCATATCGTCAAAGCTGACTCTGCCGTCCTCCTTGCCCAAAGAGCGAAGACGAAGCATCCAGCTTTTGCCGTCTTTTATGTTCTGTTCAATTTCTTCATAGGTCAGCTCGCGGCATTTTGCCCACTTGCCGAAATAGCCCGTAATCTGTGCGCCTTCGGCTTCCTGACGCTCCTTCATTTCTGCAATGTCCTCGGGAGAGCAGAAGCAGGGGTAGGCAAAGCCCTTCTGCACAAGGCTTTTTGCTACAGTGTGGTAAATTTCAACACGCTGGCTCTGTGTGTAGGGGCCGTAAGCACCCTGCTCGGTGCCTTCGCCTGTTGCACCCTCGTCAAAGTTGACGCCGAATGCCGTGCAGCCGTCCACAATGGCTTTGACACCGTTGACGACCTCACGCTTTTTGTCGGTATCTTCAATACGAAGCATGGCGACACCGCCTGTCTGATGGGCAACAAAGCAATCGGTGATGGCCTGGAACAGACCGCCGATGTGCATGTAGCCTGTCGGGGACGGTGCAAAACGGGTCACTCTTGCACCCTCGGGCAGATTTCTCGGCGGATAAATCGCTTCAAAATCCTCGGGGGTTTTGGTTACATCGGGGAACAGCAAAGCTGCTAATTTTTCGTAATCCATCATTTTAACCTCTCAAAACAAGGAATATTACTCCATAATATAACTAATATAATACAAATAAGAGAAAAAGTAAAGCAAAATTTTAATTTTTGCTTGCAACAAAATGCATTTTTATATACTCTTATAGTTGATACCGAAAGGGGAGTGCCGATATGAAAAAAATTGCCATCGTTCTTGTTTTTTGTTTGCTGTTTGCGGCATCTGCCTGCGTGCAGACCCAAACTGATCCGTCGCAGGTGACAAAGCCGCAAAATGCAGACGAGGAGTATACCTTTTCTTTGCCGCCGGGTGAAGATGTATTTTATGGGATGATTGTTGCCAATATGGGAAACACATTGCTGGTTACGAAGAATGAAACCGACGGAAAAACAAGTGGGATTTACACTTTGTCTTCGCAATATCTTGACAGCAAGCAGGATGCTTCTTTGCTTGTGCCGGGAACTTATTTCAAATTATATTATGGCGGCTTCATCATGGAAAGCTACCCCATGCAGTTCGGAAATCCGCATGTTTTCACCTGCGAGAATACAAAGGCGGACATTGTGACACCGCTGACGGAATTTGTGCTCGAAAAAATTCCGTCCGATGCAACGTGGATCGCCTTGGATTTGACAGGGGTTGAGGGGTTGTCGGACGGTGAGAGTGAAGCGGTATTTTATCTGTTGGAATGCAATAAAACGGTTGCATGTGATGTTGTGCGCTTTGACCCGTCTGCATTGACCACCGAAGAATTGCTGAACAACGAGAATACCCCTGCAGGAGGTGCGGTGCTGAAGGTGGAAGCACATTTACAGAACGAAAAGCTCGTCGGCTCCTGGCGGCTGACCGACAACGAAAATGTGCGTGAGGGCACAACAGAACTGCTGATTCCTTATTATCTGAATTGAATCTTGCAAAACGGAAAAAATACTGCTATACTCTTTGCAGAACTTGTAAAAGGGGTAAACATTCATGCGTGAACTGCAACAAAAAGCCGCTGAAAATTTTTCCATAGAGGTCATCACACCGCCAACAGGTCGCAAATTCAAGGCCGCCTTGTTTGATTTTGACGGCACCTTGAGCCTGATTCGTGAGGGCTGGCGCGAGGATATGATTCCTTATTTCTGCGAGGAGCTTGCCAAAACTCCCGGCGGACAGCAGGAAACGGCAGAAGAAATTTATGCCTGCGCTGCGGAATTTGTGGATGCACTGACAGGCAAGCAGACCATTTTTCAGTGTATGCAGTTGGCGGAAGAAGTGAAAAAAAGAGGCGGCACACCCGAGGACCCAATGGTTTACAAAACCGAGTATCTGCGCCGTCTGATGGCTCGTATCGACAGCAAAAGAATTGCCCTCGCAAAGGGTGAAATCGACCCCGAGGAGCAGCTTGTGACAGGCTCTTATGCCTTTTTGCAAGGCCTTCTTGACCGCGGTATCGGCATTTACTGTGCAAGCGGCACCGACCAGCCGCAGGTGCGTGAGGAGGCAGGACTTCTGAAGCTGCAATCCTATTTCGGTGAGCATATTTACGGTGCGCTCGATGAGCATGCCGAGCAGTGCTCCAAGGAGGTCGTGCTCAAAACCCTGCTCGAAAAGAACGGCATCAGGGGTGAGGAGCTTTTGTCCTTCGGTGACGGCCCCGTGGAAATCGAGCTTGTTGCAAAATTGGGCGGTTATGCCGTTGCAGTCGCAACCGACGAGCAGAAAAAATACGGCATCAACCCCATCAAGCGCGAAAAGCTGCTTGCCGCAGGCGCAAGTGTTGTCGTTCCCGATTTTTCCAAGCCCGAAGAGCTGCTTGCATTTTTGTTTGGTGAATAAAAAGATAAAAACGGTACTTCGGTGCCGTTTTTTTTCTGAAAATGTTGTAAGATTTTTCATTTTCAGTTGTCTTATAGATGTAAGGAGGTGATGGAGTGACCGATTTTGAAAAACTGTATGAGGACTATTTCAATGATGTTTTTCTTTACATCTGCCGTCTTTCGGGCAATGAGCACATTGCGGAAGAAATTACAAGCGACACCTTCTTCAAGGCCATGCATTCCGTGGATCGGTTCCGCGGTGAATGTGATATCCGTGTCTGGCTGTGTCAGATCGCCAAAAACTGTTATTTTTCTTATCTGAAAAAACAGAAGAAAGTGCAGAGCCTGCAGGACAGCGAGCTTCTGATCCTGCCCGATCTTTCGGACACGGCAGAGGAACAGATTCTGCGTGCGGATGAAGCAGAGCGCATACGCAAAATTCTGCATGAAATTGACGAGCCTTACAAGGAAGTGTTCATGTGGCGTGTGTTTGCGGATATGAGCTTCAAGCAGATCGGCCAGATTTTTGCCAGAAGCGAAAACTGGGCTTGTGTCACCTATCACCGTGCAAGAAAACAAATCAGAGAACGATTGGAGGGAACGGAAAATGAAGACTGATTGCTGTGTTATACGTGATCTTCTGCCGCTGTTTGCCGAAGACCTTGTAAGCGACGAAACGGCACAGCTCATTCGTCTGCACCTGCAGGAATGTCCCGATTGCAATGCGGAATACGAGCAGATGCAAAAAGAGGAGTCCGATCGCACAAGGGCAGTCAACAAGCCTGCCGACAGCGAAATAAAACCGTTTAAAAAAATAATGAAAAAAGCCAACCGCACCCTTTCCGCCATGTGCTTTGCCTTGACGGTGATGCTGTTGTTTCTGGGGGTTGTCAAGAGTGACGGTGCAAATGCAATGCTGATGTACAATGCAGTCATCATGCCTGTTTGCGGTGTCTGCGGTTATGTTGCGTTCCGCATGAAGGCGGTCATTGTGTTGCCGTTGCTGCTGTTGCTGACGGACGGTCTTGCTTATGCTTTTGATGTTCTGCCTGAGACGGTGAACATGATTCTGTGGTTAAGCGGCATTTATTGCATATTTATTCTTGCAGGCATTCTGATCGCGGCACTCTTTCATTATGCGCTGAGAAAGGAGTAAGAAAATGAAAAAGAAAATACTGAAAATTCTTGCGTTTGTTCTTGCCCTGTGTTTGCTTGGCGGTGTCTGTTTTATTGCAAACGGTCTTGTCGGCAATCCTGTTTCAAAAGCACTTGCCAAAAGAAGTGCGCAGACGTATCTTGCGCAGCATCATGAGGGTGAGAATTATGAAATTGTGAGCAATAATTATGATTTCAAAATCGGTGCTTATTATATCAAAGCCGCCGTCGAGGACAGCCTTGACAAGAACTTTGTTCTGTATGCCGATTTCTTCGGCAACATTTCTCACACAACATACGAAAATGATATCCTGCTGCACGGTAACACGGTAGAACGGCTGAACAGGGAGTATATGCTGTCCTTTGAGCCGCTGTTGCAGAATACCGGTCTTCTTCCTTTTTATACGCATTTCGGATTTGCAGAGCTGGAGTTTGCCAATACGCACAATACACAAAATGCGCATTCCGCCATCCGTCAGGAAGACCTGCAGGCAGATGAAGAGTATAACCTGCGTGAAATGGGGGCAACAACAGGGCATCTTTATTTGAATGTGCATGACGATACGGTATCGGTTGAACGCCTGAGCGAGATTCTGTTGGCGGTGAAGAAGGCCGCCGACGATATGGGACTCACGTTTTATGATGTTGACTGTTCTCTGAATCTTCCGTTTGATGACCGGGGGTATGCACCGGATTCAGATGGTGTGGCTGTGTATGCATTTTTGTACAGCGATATATATGAGGAAGGCATGATTGAGCGGGTTCGCATTGCAAGTGAACATGCGTATGACTGACGGACGGTCTTGCTTATGCTTTTGATGTTCTGTCTGAGACGTTGAATATGATTCTGTGGTTAAGCGGCATTTATTGCATATTTATTCTTGCAGGCATTCTGATCGCG
>JAZOWJ010000052.1:0-3793 GCA_045659125.1 Acutalibacteraceae bacterium | reverse complement strand
GTGGTGATATACGCTTCGCGTGTGATATATTTGCGTTGCAAATATTGCGGAAGCTGTCGCTTGTTCCGCTTCGCTCTATAAAAAAATTTATAAATCGGAGCGCCAGCGACCCTCAATATTTTCCGTCAGGAAAATATATCATTCATCATATCGAAGATATATCATATCCGCAAAGCGGATATATCATTATTATGGTGTTCGTGCGTAGCACGATAAACCATAAATTACTCATTCCTTATTCTTTTTTCCTGCCCGTTGCACAATGCCGATGAGCTGTCCCGAGAGCACCACCGTCAGCAGGGAATAGGTGATTCTTCTGACGGGGATATACGACAGTGACAACAGCAGTGTCAGCAGGTCAGATGCGAGATACACCCATTGAATTTTGATTTTCAGCCTTGCCGAAAGTGCCATTGCCAGGGCATCGTCACCGCAGGGCGCACCGCCTGCCCGCACGCAAAGGCCGGCACCGATACCGACAAACAACGCACCGACTAGGGATGCAACAAGGGGATAATCTGCAATTTGCGGATACACCACGGGGAATTGCTCAAAGATGGCATAAAACACCGAAAAGCCACCGCCTGCAATTGCGGAATAGCCGATAAAATCCTTGCCGAGTGTTTTCCATCCGAACACATAACAGACTGCATTGAGAATGAAGCCCGACACGGCAGGCGAGATGTGCAGCCAATGCTCACACAGCAGTGTCATGCCGAGAATTCCGCCCTCGGTCACACCTGAAACCGAGTGGATATTATACATTCCGAATGCAAGAATCGCACTGCCGATAACGGCCTGCACACACGGCACGGCTTTTAACTGCGGAATGTGTTTTTTGATTGCTTGTAAATCAGCCAATTTTTTTACACCTTGTTTTTTCTATGATGCTGTGATTATGCCACAACAGGCGGCATTTGTCAATTGACAGCCTGCTTTCTTGACAATCCGGCTTAAATTTTATATATTAAAAAAAGAGGTGAGAAGAATGAATGTTGTGCGCAGTGTGCAGGTTGAAAACAGCCCGCAGCACATTGTTACGGATGTCAAGCAGCCGCATATTTCCTTTATTGTTGATTCGAAACAGCAGGATGATGCAATCGAATCGGCGATTGTGCGTGTGAACGGACAAGCATTTCCCGTGCATGATGTGCTCAATTTTCGTTTGCAGATGCCGCTTGCACCGCTGACACAATACCGTGCGGATGTGCTTGTGACCATGCAAAGCGGTGAAAAGGGAAGCGGCAGTGCTGTTTTTATGACAGGTAAGCTCGATTCCCCGTGGCAGGCAGACTGGATTTCGCATCCGACCTGCCGTGTGCCGAAAAAAGGCTCTCCCAAGCCTATCGGCTTCAGACACACCTTTGCCTGCAGAAAGCAGATTCAATCGGCTTATCTTTTGTCCACCGCCCTTGGCATTTATACATTCAACATCAACAACCGCACTGTGCAGAATGACTATTTCACTCCCGGTTTTACTTCTTATAAAAATCAACTTCAATATCAGGCTTATGATGTCAGTCAGCTGCTTGGTGCGCAAAATGAAATCAATTTCACCGTTGCAGGCGGATGGGCATGCGGTCTGTTTACATATCACCGCGTCAATGCCATCACCTGCGACCGTCAGTATCTGCTTGCCGAATTGCATATTGAATATGAGGACGGCACGAAGCAGGTCATTTGCACAGACAAAAGCTGGCTTGCGACCGCAGATACCCCCGTGCGTGCCGCCGAATGGTATGACGGTGAGGTGTATGATGCTGCCTTTGATTCGTCAACAGCGGTTTATGTGCCTGTTTCTGTGCAAAGGCCGCCGGTACAGCCGAAATTGCTTGCACACTACGGTGAAAGGGTGCAGGTCAGCCGTGTTTTTGAGCCTGTCTGCGTGCAGAAAGCGCCGTCAGGGGAATATATTTATGATTTCGGACAGAATTTTGCAGGTGTCATCCATGCAAAAATAAATGGAAAAAAGGGACAAAAAATCCGTTTCCGACATGCAGAGGTGCTTGTGGACGGCGAGCTGTTCACCAAGGCATTGCGTTCTGCAAAGGCAGAGCTGCACTATACCTGCACCGACGGAGAACAGACTTATTCACCGCAGTTTACCTTTATGGGCTTTCGCTATGTCGGTGTCAGCGGCATTGACCCCGATGCGCTGACCCTGCAGGCCTTTGTGCTGACATCCTGCTGCAATAATGAAATCGGCTCCTTTTCGTGCTCGGATGAACGGCTGAACCGCTTGTATGAAAATATTTATTACAGTGCGCTTTCGAATTTTATCGATATTCCGACCGATTGTCCGCAACGTGATGAACGCATGGGCTGGACAGGGGATATTGCCTTGTTTGCTTCCACAGCCTGCCGTATGTTTGACATGAGCCGATTCTTCGATAAATGGCTGCTTGACCTGAAGGCCGAGCAGGGCAGGGGCGGCGGCTTCCCGATGGTGATTCCGCAGCAGGGCTCGAAAATGCCTGTGCTGGCAACATCCTGTTGGGGCGATGCCTGCATTCTTGTTCCGTGGGCGCTGTATATGGCAACAGGAAGCAAGGACATTTTGTCACGGCAGTATGCTTCAATGGTAAAATTCCTCGATGCAGCCAAATTCTGGGCATCGTTGACATCGCCGACAAAAAACGGAAAAAATATATGGCGCTATCCCTTCCATTACGGTGACTGGTGTGCACCCGGGGAAGCCAATTGGCAGTGGCTTATGAAGGGGCAGTGGATTGCCACCGCATTTTATGCCAATTCCTGTTTTCTTGTGTCGCAGATTGCCGAAATACTCGGCAAAAAGCAGGACGCACGGTATTATCGCAAAAAGGCAGAGGAAATCAGTGAATCCTACCGCAAGGTCTTTACCGACGGCAACGGAACACTCAAAAAGGAATTTCAGACCGCCTATGTGCTGCCGCTTGCATTCGGCATGACGAAGGAAAAAGAAACGGCAAATATGGCAAAAAATCTTGTTCGCCTGATTGAAGAAAACGGAAATTGCCTGCAAACAGGCTTTCCGGGAACGCCTTACATTCTTTTTGCATTGGCAGATAACGGCTATGCCGACAAGGCCTACGAGCTGCTTTTGCAGGAAAAATGCCCGTCCTGGCTGTATGAGGTCAAGGCCGGTGCAACAACCATATGGGAGCGCTGGGATGCATTGCGTCCCGACGGCACGGTCAACACAGGCAAAAAGGATGACAAGGACGGCGGTATGGTGTCGTTCAATCACTATGCCTACGGTGCGGTCGGTGACTTTTTGTATCGCCGTGTGGCAGGTCTTGAGTCCACCTCGGGCGGCTATCGGACATTCCGTGCAGCTCCTGTTGTCGGCGGAAATCTGCGCTTTGCAAAGGCAGCAATCAACACTCCCTTCGGCAAGGCCTCCTGCGAATGGACACACGAAAACGGCATTTTTACCATGACCGTCACCGTTCCCGTCGGCACAACCTGCGAAGCGATTCTGCCCGACGGCACAAAAACGATGCTCACATCGGGCCCCCACACCCTGCAATGTGCATACTGAAATTATAAAGTTTTGCGATTATAACCCGAAAAACTTTATAAATATAACAAGTTTTGCGATTATAACCCGAAAAACTTTATAAATTTAACAAGTTTTGCGATTATAATCCGAAAAACTTTGCAAAAAACATGCACAAGTCCGTAAAAAACGGACAATAGAAAAAAACACCCTCCTATGGTAGAATAGAAATATCTACCATAGGAGGAATTTTTTATGCCCAGAGAATACAGACATATCAGTCAATATGAAAAAGAAATATTGGAATTAAGG
>JAZOWJ010000051.1:0-2866 GCA_045659125.1 Acutalibacteraceae bacterium | reverse complement strand
ATCCGACTTCGGTAACGTTATGTGTAGTCGCGGCAGCGTTATTCCGCTTTGGATAGACCAAATTAAAAACGGACAAGCAATTACCATTACCGATCCAACTATGACGCGTTTTATTATGTCGCTTGACGAAGCGGTTGACCTTGTTTTGTTTGCCTTTGCAAATGGCGAAAACGGTGATATTTTTGTGCAGAAGGCACCTGCAAGCACCGTCGGTGACCTTGCCGAGGCTGTCCGCCGACTTTTCAAGGCCGATGTTGAAATCAAGAAAATCGGTATCCGCCACGGCGAAAAAATGAGTGAAACCCTGCTGACAAGCGAGGAATGCGTCAATGCAATCGATATGGGGGACTTCTTCCGTGTGCCCTGCGACCGCAGAGACCTTAACTACGATAAATTCTATGTTGAGGGTGACACCGAGCGCAATCCGCTTGAAACCTTCAACAGTGACAATACAAACATTCTTACCGTCGAGGAAATCATGGACAAGCTGCTTACCCTTGAATATGTCCGCACCGAGCTTGCGGCATGGGAGGCAAACCAATGAACATTCTCGTAACGGGAGCAAAGGGCTTCGTGGGAAAAAACCTTGTCTGTGCACTCGAAAACATCCGTGACGGCAAGGATAAGACCACGGCGCTGACCGATGATATCAATATTTTTGCTTTTGATATCGATACTCCTTCCGATTTGTTGGACGGCTACTGTAAGCACGCAGATGCAGTTGTGCATCTTGCAGGTGTCAACCGTCCGCAGACACAGGAGGAATTCATGCAGGGCAACCGTGATTTCACTGCCACATTGCTTTCAAATCTTAAAAAACACAACAACACCTGTCCGATTTTTGTTTCCTCATCCACGCAGGCTGCTCTGGATAACCCTTACGGTCAGAGCAAAAAGGCAGGGGAGGAGCTGCTTCGTGCTTATGCGGATGCAACAGGGGCAAATGTGGTCATTTACCGCTTTACCAATGTGTTCGGAAAATGGTGCAGACCGAATTATAATTCCGTCGTTGCCACCTTCTGCAACAATATTGCCAATGACCTGCCCATTCAGATCAACGATGAAAATGCTTTGCTGAAGCTCATTTACATCGACGATGTTGTGACGGAGCTCATCAATGCCCTTTGCGGCAAGCCGACAACGGACGGTGAATTCGGTGTTGTCAACCCCGTGCATGAGGTCACACTCGGCAGGCTGGCAGAGCTGCTGTATTCGTTCCGTGACAGCAGAAAAACACTGTCCGTACCGCTGCTTTCCGATGCATTTGAAAAGAAGCTGCATGCAACCTACCTGTCTTATCTGCCGCTCGATGCTTTTGCTTATCCCCTGAAAATGAACTGCGATGCAAGAGGCAGCTTCACCGAAATCATCCGTACCCCCGAGCGCGGTCAGTTTTCGGTCAATATTTCCAAGCCGGGCATCACCAAGGGCAACCATTGGCACAACACGAAGAATGAAAAATTCCTTGTGGTTGCAGGCAAGGGTGTTATCCGCTTCCGCAAGCCCGACAGTGACGAGGTATATTCTTATTTTGTCAGCGGTGAAAAGCTGGAGGTCGTGGATATTCCCATCGGCTTTACCCATAACATTGAAAATTTGGGCGACACGGACATGGTTACCTTTATGTGGTGCAACGAATGCTTTGACCCGACCAAACCCGATACTTACTTTTTAGAGGTGTAATATGGCTGAACGAATCAAGCTCATGACGGTGCTCGGCACAAGACCCGAAATCATCCGTCTGTCTGAAGTCATCAAAAAATGCGACCTTTATTTTGATCATATTCTTGTTCACACAGGGCAGAATTATGACTATACCCTCAATCAGGTTTTCTTTGAAGACCTCGGGCTTCGCAATCCCGATTATTATCTTGATGCGGTCGGCTCTCACCTTGGCGAGACCATCGGCAACATCATTGCAAAGAGTTATGCTCTCATGTGCGAGGTCAGGCCCGATGCATTGCTCATTCTCGGCGATACCAATTCCTGTCTTGCTGCCATTTCCGCAAAAAGACTCAAAATTCCTGTGTTCCACATGGAGGCAGGCAATCGTTGCTTTGATGAAAACCTGCCCGAGGAAACCAACCGCCGCATCGTTGACCATATTTCCGACGTCAACCTTTGCTATTCCGAGCACGCAAGACGTTATCTCAACCGTGAGGGAACAGCCCCTGAGCGCACCTATGTGACGGGTTCCCCCATGGCAGAGGTGCTGAGTGCAAACATCGAAAAAATCAAGGCCAGCAAGGCCCTTGAGGAGCTCGGTCTTGAAAAGGGAAAATACATTCTGCTGTCTGCACACCGTGAAGAAAATATCGACATCGAAAAGAATTTCTTTTCGCTTATGAATGCGGTCAATGCCATGGCAGAACGCTATGATATGCCCGTTATTTATTCCACCCATCCGCGTTCTGCAAAGTTCATTGAAAAAAGAAACTTTGTTTTCCATAAAAACGTGCGCAGTATGAAGCCGTTCTCGTTCAGTGATTACAATGCACTGCAGCTGGGCGCCTTCTGCGTCGTATCCGACTCGGGTACCCTGCCCGAGGAATCTGCCTATTTTGCACATCACGGCATGCCGTTCCCCGCTGTCTGTGTTCGCACATCCACGGAGCGCCCCGAGGCTATGGACAAGGGCAATTTTATTATTGCAGGCATTTCCACCGACGAGGTACTCGGTGCGGTGGACACCGCCGTTCGCATGAACGAAAACGGCGATATCGGTCTGCCTGTTCCCAATTATGTGGACGAAAATGTGTCCGTCAAGGTTGTCAAATTCATCCGCAGCTATACGGGTATTGTCAACCGCATGGTCTGGCGCAAAGGGGAATAAAAAAGAATCAAAGGAGTGTCGTTTCCCGATGCT